>JAYTHH010000229.1:0-14289 GCA_043732745.1 Rhodospirillales bacterium | reverse complement strand
GGACCCCCTGGATCGACGCCCTGACCTTCGGCTTCGGCTCCGGCGTGGCGGGGATGGCTGGTGTGGCACTCAGCCAGATCGATAACGTGTCCCCCAATCTGGGCCAGAGCTACATCATCGACAGTTTCATGGTCGTGGTGTTCGGCGGCGTCGGCAATCTCTGGGGCACTGTCGTCAGCGCGCTCACTTTGGGTATCGTCAACAAATTCCTCGAACCCCTGGCAGGCGCCGTGCTCGGCAAGATCGTCGTGCTGGTCGCCCTGATCCTGTTCATCCAGCGCAAGCCGCGCGGCATGTTCCCGCTCAAGGGCAGGGCCGTCGAACAATGAGCCGCCTTTCAACCACCATCTGCATCTTCCTCGTCCTCGGCGGCGCCATCGCCATGGCCGCGCTGAACCTCATCACCCTGCCCGGCTCGCCCGTCCACGTGCCGACCTACGCGGTCTCGCTGGTGGGCAAGTATCTTTGCTATGCCATCCTCGCCTTGGCGCTCGATCTCGTCTGGGGCTTTGCCGGCATCCTCTCGCTCGGCCACGCCGCCTTCTTCGCGCTGGGCGGCTACGCCATGGGCATGTATCTGATGCGCCAGATCGGCCCACGCGGTGTCTATGGCAATGCAATCCTGCCGGATTTCATGGTGTTCCTGAACTACAAAGAACTGCCCTGGTATTGGCTCGGCTTCGACAATCCTGCCTTTGCAATCCTGATGGCGCTTCTCATCCCCGGTTTGCTGGCCTTGATCTTCGGCTACTTTGCCTTCCGCAGCCGCGTCTCCGGCGTCTATCTATCCATCATCACCCAGGCCCTGACCTACGCCCTGCTGCTCGCCTTCTTCCGCAACGATATGGGCCTCGGCGGCAACAACGGCCTCACCGACTTCAAGGACTTGTTCGGCCTGCCCCTGCAATCCGACGCCGTCCGTTCCGGCCTGCTCGTGGCAACCGCCATCATCCTCACCCTCTGCCTTCTGGCAGCGCGTACCATCGTCACCTCCCGCTTTGGAAAAGTGCTGATCGCCGTGCGCGATACCGAAAGCCGTACCCGCTTCCTCGGCTACCGGCCCGAGAGCTACAAGCTCTTCGTCTTCGTGCTGTCAGCCGTCATGGCCGGTATCGGCGGCGCGCTCTACGTCCCCCAGGTCGGCATCATCAACCCCGGCGAGTTCGCCCCCGCCGGCTCGATCGAAGCCGTCATCTGGGTCGCCGTTGGCGGTAGAGGCACCCTGGTCGGCGCCATTCTGGGAGCCGTCCTCGTCAACGCGGGCAAAACCTATCTTACGGGTGCCTTCCCCGAGATCTGGCTATTCGCACTAGGCTTCCTGTTCATCCTGGTAACGCTCCTTCTGCCGAGGGGCGTACTGGGTCTGATGCACTCGCGGCGCGGAGGCAAGCCATGACCATAGGCCCCGTCTCCGGCACGCTGCTCTACCTCAGCGGCGTTTCGGTTTCCTTCGATGGCTTCAGGGCCATCAACAACCTCTCCCTCGTGCTTGAGCCCGGCGAGATGCGCGCCGTCATCGGCCCCAACGGCGCCGGCAAAACCACGATGATGGACATCATCACCGGCAAGACCAGGCCCGACGAAGGCGAGGTGATCTTCGGCGCCGAAACCGACCTCACCAAACTTGACGAACCCGCCATCGCCGCCCTGGGCATCGGCCGGAAATTCCAAAAGCCCACGGTCTTCGAGCCGCTCTCGGTATGGGACAATCTGCTTTTGGCACTGGCCGGCGACCGCAAGCCCCGTTTCACCCTTTGGGCTCGCGAAACCGACGAAGAACGCGATCGCATCACAGACATTCTTAGAACCATCCGCCTCGGCGGCGAAATTCGCAGACGCGCCGGCGACCTTTCGCACGGCCAGAAGCAATGGCTCGAAATCGGCATGCTGCTCGCCCAGGAACCGCAACTCCTCCTGGTCGACGAACCGGTGGCGGGCATGACCGACAGCGAAACCGAACAGACCGCCGAACTCCTGCGCGAGATCAACAAAACAAAATCCGTCGTCGTCGTCGAACACGACATGGCCTTCGTCCGCGCACTCGGCGTCAAGGTCACCGTGCTGCACGAAGGCTCCGTGCTGTCGGAAGGCACGATCGACCATGTCAGCGAGGACCCGAAGGTCGTCGAAGTCTATCTGGGGCGCTGAGAGATGCTTGAAGTCCGCAATGTCGAACTTTTCTACGGTGCCGCCATCGCACTCCGCGGCGTCTCGCTCGATGCCAAGATTGGTGAAACCACCTGCATCCTCGGCCGCAACGGCGTCGGCAAGACCAGCCTGGTGCGCGCGGTAACGGGCGCCCATCCTATCGCCCGCGGCTCCATTAAATGGGAAGGCGAGGAAATCTCCAAACTCCCCCTCTACGACCGCGCCAAACGCGGCATCGCCTGGGTCCCCCAGGGGCGCGACATTTTTCCACTGCTCACCATACGTGAAAATCTCGAAACCGGTTTTGCGGTATTGCCCCGCCGTGAACACAAAATCCCTGACGAAATCTTCGAACTCTTCCCCATCCTGAAATCCATGCTCGCCCGCCGCGGCGGCGACCTCTCCGGCGGCCAGCAGCAACAACTCGCCATCGGCCGCGCCCTCGTCATGAAACCCCGCCTCCTCGTGCTCGACGAACCCACCGAGGGCATCCAGCCCAGCATCATCAAGGACATCGGCCGCGTCATTAATCTGCTCCGCAGCCGCGGCGAAATGGCCATCGTCCTCGTCGAACAATATTTCGATTTTGCGCGAGACGCAGGCCAACGCCTCATCGTCATGGACCGCGGCGACATTGTGGTGAACGCCTCCCGCAGAGACCTGGACGAAGACGATGTCAGACGCAGATTGTCCGTCTAAACCAAAATCCTTAGGGTGGGTAAGCGAAGCGCCACCCACCATCCCCATCCCCATGCCAAATCAAGCCGCCCACCGACCCAACGGATGCGCATGACCACCTCCCTCCACCAACGTGCGCGCGGCCACCTCCTCGTCGAGGTCAAACACCGAGACAACATCACCGCCCTCGCCGACCTCCGCCAGGAAGGCTGCCTAAAAGCCCGCTTCCCCCGCCCGGTCGATTGGATGGAAGCCGTCACGCTCAACTCCTCGGGCGGCGTCGCAGGTGGCGACCGAGTGTCCACCACCATCCGCGTCCAACAGGGCGCCCAACTCACCATCGCCGCCCAGGCCGCCGAACGCTTCTACCGCGCCCTGCCGCAAGACCCCCCCTCCCACGTCCGCACCCACATCGAAATCGCGCCAGGCGCCAGCGCCGAATGGCTCCCCCAGGACAGCATCCTGTTCGACCGCTGTGCGCTCAACCGTGTCCTTGAAGTCGACATCGCCGCCACCGGCTGGTTCCTCGGCCTCGAAACCCTCATATTCGGCCGCGCCGCCATGGGCGAGACCGTCACCACCGCCGACCTGTCCGACACCATCCGCATCCGTCATGCAGGCCGCCTTATCCTGCATGACGCTATCCGAGCCCACGGCCCGATCGCAGACCTCCTGGCCCAAACCGCAATCGGCGCAGGCGCCGGAGCGCTTGCCACGATCGTGATGGTGGCCCCCGACGCCGCAGAACGCCTCGATGGCCTTCGCACAGCGCTCACCCAAGTCGAAGCCGGCGCCAGCACCTGGAAAAACATGCTCGTTGCCCGCATCGCAGCCAAAGATGGGGCCTGTATTCGCGCCGCGATCGTGGCAGCATTGGTCCCGCTGCGCGATGGTCGCGCCCTGCCCCGTGTCTGGAACTGCTGAGATGATCACCTTCATAGGCGAACCCGAACGAGGCTCCACCCGGCCCTTCACCCGAGCCACACGGGCGGCTGGCCTCGTGTTCGTCTCAGGCCACACCGCCCCCTACGACCCCGCCGCCGGCATCCATCGCGGCGCCACCCCGCAGGACGAGGTCCGCAACGCACTCAGCCACATAAGTCGCATCTTTCAGGACGCCGGCAGTAGCCTCGAAAATATCGTCCAGGTCACGATGCTGATCACCAATCCTGCCGACTACACCGCGTGCAACGAGGAATACGTGAAGCATTTTCCAAATGGCCTCCCCGCACGCCATACCGCGCAGTTCGGCGTCCCGACCCAGGCCCGAATCGGCTTCGCCTGCATCGCGCTGGCTGCAACCGAGGGAGCGCCGGCATGAATCTGACGCCACGCGAAAAAGACAAGCTGCTGATCTCCATGGCCGCCATGATCGCCCGCCGCCGGCTCGAACGCGGCGTAAAGCTCAACCACCCCGAGGCCATCGCTCTCATCAGCGACTTCGTCGTCGAAGGCGCCCGCGACGGCCGCTCCGTCGCCGACCTCATGCAGGCCGGCGCCCACGTCATCACCCGCGCACAGGTTATGGAGGGCATCGCCGACATGATCCACGACGTGCAGGTTGAAGCCACGTTCCCGGATGGAACCAAACTCGTCACCGTTCATGAACCCATCCGTTGACCAATCAGACCGAGGAGCGATTCATGTTTCAACGGCCCCAAAAAATTGCAACTATTGCCTTTTTTTATAGGGCCGTAGGGTTTTCGGCTTGGCTCTTTTTTTTCACCGAGACCCTGAAGGGCAACATTCCATCGGCCAAGTTTGCGACTTTGCTCGCCGGGGGGCTGGCCTATGCGGCTCTCGGTCTTACGAAATTCGGTAAGCCGAAGCAGGAGACCCAAATATGATCCCCGGCGAAATCGACACAATCGTTGGCGACATCGAGTTGAACGCCGGCCTGCCCACCACCACCCTCACCGTCGCCAACACCGGCGACCGTCCCATCCAGGTCGGCAGCCACTATCATTTCGCCGAAACCAACCCGGCCCTTGCCTTCGACCGCACCGCCGCCCACGGCCAGCGCCTCGACATCGCCGCTGGCACCGCCGTGCGCTTCGAGCCAGGCCAGACCCGCGACATCACCCTGGTCCCGTTCCAGGGCAGCAGGGAAATCTATGGCTTTCGCGGCGACGTGATGGGAAAGATCTGATGGCCCGCATCACGCGGCGTGCCTATGCCGACATGTACGGCCCCACCACCGGAGACCGCGTCCGCCTCGCCGACACCGAGCTCTGGGTCGAAGTCGAAAAAGACTTCACCATCTATGGCGACGAAGTAAAATTCGGCGGCGGCAAGGTCATCCGAGACGGCCAAGGCCAGTCCCAGGCCTCCCAGGCCCAGGGCGCCGTGGACACCGTCATCACCAACGCGCTGGTCATCGACACCTGGGGCATCGTCAAAGCCGACGTCGCCATCAAGAACGGTCGCATTCACGCCGTCGGCAAGGCCGGCAACCCCGATGTCCAGCCGGGCGTCACCATCATCATCGGCCCAGGCACCGAGATCATCGCCGGCGAAGGCAAAATTCTCACCGCCGGCGGCATCGACAGCCACATCCACTTCATCTGCCCGCAGCAGGTGGACGAAGCCCTGTCCTCCGGTATCACCACGATGTGCGGCGGCGGCACCGGCCCCGCCACCGGCACCTCGGCCACCACCTGCACGCCGGGGCCGTGGCACATGATGCGCATGCTGCAGGCCGCTGAAGGCCTGCCCGTCAACATCGCCTTTTCCGGCAAGGGCAACGCCTCACAACCCCAGGCGCTGGAGGAGATGATCCGCGCCGGCGCCTCCTCGCTCAAACTGCACGAAGACTGGGGCACCACCCCCGCCTCCATCGACTGCGCCCTTTCGGTGGCCGACCGGTTCGACGTGCAGGTGATGATCCATAGCGACACGCTGAACGAATCAGGCTTCGTCGAAGACACCATCGCGGCCTTCCAAGGCCGCACCATCCACGCCTTCCACACCGAAGGCGCCGGCGGCGGCCACGCGCCTGACATCATCAAGGTCGCGGGCCTGCCCAACGTGCTGCCGTCGTCCACCAACCCCACCCGCCCCTACACGTCCAACACGCTCGACGAGCATCTGGACATGCTGATGGTCTGCCATCACCTCGACAGCGCCATCCCCGAAGACGTAGCTTTCGCGGAATCCCGCATCCGCCGCGAAACCATCGCCGCCGAAGACATCCTGCACGACATGGGCGTGATCTCGATGATCTCGTCGGACAGCCAAGCCATGGGCCGCGTCGGTGAGGTCATTATCCGCACTTGGCAGACCGCGCATAAAATGAAGGTCCAGCGCGGCGCGCTTGCCGGCGACACCGCGCAGTCCGACAACAATCGCGTCAAGCGCTACATCGCCAAATACACGATTAATCCGGCCATCGCGCAGGGGCTATCGCGCGAGGTCGGCTCCATCACCGTCGGCAAACTCGCCGATCTCGTCCTGTGGTCCCCTGCCTTTTTCGGCGTCAAGCCCGACCTCGTCATCAAGGGTGGCAGCATCGCCATGGCGCCCATGGGCGACCCCAACGCCTCCATCCCCACGCCCCAGCCGGTTCACTACCGCCCGATGTTCGCTATGTTCGGCCGTGCCATGGCCGCCTCCTGCATCACTTTCGTCTCCGGCGCCGCGCTCGAAGACGACATCGGCCGCAAGCTCGGCCTCAACCGGATGCTGGCAACCGTGTCCGACACCCGCGGCACCATCGGCAAACGCAGCATGATCCTCAACGACGCCACACCCGTCATCGAGGTCGACCCCGAGACCTACGAAGTCCGCGCCGACGGCGTCCACCTCACCTGCGAATCCGCCACGCTTCTGCCGATGGCGCAGCGCTACTTCCTGTTCTGATGCGGGCATTGACCGTGGCACCGGCGGGAAAATGGCCCATCTCCCTCGAAACCGGCCGCATTGTGGCCGATTTCGAACAACGCTTCCGCCGCCGATTCCTGTTCACCACCGAAGCCGGCTGGGACTTCCTGCTCGACCTCCGCACCCCCGCCCGCCTGCGCCACGGCGACGGCCTGGTGCTGGAGAACGGGGGCATCGTCCGCGTCGTAGCGATGGAGGAAGATCTCGTCGACATCACCACCTTCGATGATCGCGCCCTCACAGTCCTCGCCTGGCATCTCGGCAACCGCCACCTCCCCGTCCAGGCTATGCGCCATAGTCTGCGCATCCGGGCCAATCCAATCATCGAGGACATGCTCGAAGGCCTCGGCGCCACCGTCACCCCAGTCCGCGCCGCCTTCGACCCGGAACCCGGCGCCTACGACCATGGCTGATCCAGCCGCCACCTTGCGCCTGCTCGCCTGGCTGTCCCCCGCGTTTCCCACCGGCAGCTACGCCTATTCCCACGGCCTTGAATGGGCCGTCGAAGCTGGCGACATCACAGACGAGCAAACGCTCTTTTCCTGGCTGTCCGACGTGCTCCGCCACGGCTCCGGCCGAACCGACGCCATCCTCGTCCGCCACGCCCACCGCGCCGCTGGTGACATCGCAACACTCACGGCCCTTGTGGAGTTCGCCCTCGCCGCCCAGCCCAATCGCGAACGCCGCGCCGAAGCCATCGGCCAGGGCAACGCCTTCGCCGCCGCCGCCCGCGCCTGGGACACAACCATGCTCCCCCAGCTTGCAGATGCCGCCGGCGATCTTCCCTACAGCATCGCCGTCGGAGCACTCGCCGGCATTTCAGATATTGACGAGGATCTCACCACCGGTGGCCTGCTGCAGGCCTTTGCCGCTAACCTGATCTCGGCAGCCGTCCGTCTCGTCCCCCTGGGCCAGACCACGGGCCTCGCCGTCCTGGCGCGCCTGGAGGCTACTATCGCCACCATCACCCACGAAACATCCAGCGCCACACTTGATGACATCGGAGGCTTCTGCTTCCGCTCCGACATCGCATCGATGCGGCACGAGACCCAGTACACAAGGCTTTTCAGATCATGAATTCTCAAAATGGCCCGCTGAAAGTGGGTGTCGGCGGCCCGGTGGGTACCGGCAAAACCGCCTTGATGGACGCACTTTGCCGCATGTTCCGCGACAAGTACAACATCGCCGCCATCACCAACGACATCTACACGCGTGAAGATTCCGAATTCCTCACGCGCGCCGGCTCCCTCACCCCGGACCGGATCCTTGGTATCGAAACTGGCGGCTGCCCGCACACCGCCATCCGCGAAGACGCCAGCATCAACCTCGCCGGTGTTGATGAAATGAACCGCCGCTTTCCCAATCTCGATCTCATCCTGATCGAAAGCGGCGGCGACAACCTATCGAGCACCTTCAGCCCCGAGCTTGCCGACCTCACCATCTTTGTCATCGACGTCTCAGCCGGCGACAAGATCCCCCGCAAAGGCGGCCCTGGCATCACCCGCAGCGACCTGCTGGTCGTCAACAAGATCGACCTCGCCCCTCACGTCGGCGCCAGCCTCGAAGTCATGGACCGCGATTCAAAGAAGATGCGCCCCACCCGTCCCTACCTGTTTACCAACATCCGCGCCGGCCACGGCGTCCCCGAAATCGCTGCCTTCATCGAGAAACAGGGCGGCCTCTCCTAGATGTTTAGTCCCAGCGTTTGATGGGTTGGATCGATCGTGAATTGCCCAAGTTCTTTTGTGCCTGATTTGCAGATAGTTTCGTAATACCAACCCGCGTTGAAACTCACTCTTCTAGCATCAACACGGGCTGGTATTGCGTGCGAGGTCGGTCGGCGGCGGCGCACCGAATAAGACTCATGCCAAATCGCCATCGACACATTCTTCATGTGTCAACCTCAAGGCGGGTTGGTATAATAATTACGCGTCCGGCACCACATCCAGATGGCACGCGCTCATCTGCCCGGTCGACGCCAGCCGCAGCAGAGGCTCTTCTACCTTGCAGCGGTCGAACACATAGGGGCAGCGTGTGTGAAAGCGGCAGCCGCTCGGCGGACTGATCGGGCTTGGCACGTCGCCTTTGAGAATGACGCGTTGCCTCTTGATGGTGGGGTCCGGCACCGGCACCGCCGACAGCAGCGCCCGCGTATACGGGTGGTGCGGGGTGGAGAACAGCGTGCGACGATCAGCGAGTTCGACGATCTTGCCGAGATACATCACGGCCACGCGGTGGGTCAGATGCTCGACGATGGCAAGATCGTGACTGATGAACAGCAAAGCAAGGCCGAGTTCGTCCTGAAGGTCAGACAGCAGATTGACGATCTGAGCCTTCACCGAGACATCAAGCGCCGACACTGCCTCGTCGCAAATAATAAGATCTGACCCGGGTGCCAAGGCGCGGGCGATGCCGATGCGTTGGCGCTGGCCGCCGGAGAATTCATGCGGAAAACGGTGCATGGCGTCCCGCGGCAGGCGCACCTTGTCCATCAGCGCGGCCACGCGGTCTTCCAGTTCGGAGCCGGAGGCGAGGCCGAAATTGACGATGGGTTCGCCGATGATGTCGCGCACGCGCTGGCGTGGGTTCAGCGAGCTGAACGGGTCCTGGAACACCACCTGCACCCGCCTGCGCATGTCGCGAAGTCTGGACTGCGGCAGATTGTCGATACGGACGCCGTCGAGCAGGACCTCGCCGTCGGTGGGCTCGACCAGGCGGAGGATGGTCCTTCCCAATGTCGACTTGCCGCAGCCGGATTCGCCGACCACGGAAAGCGTTTCCCCCTTGGCCAGCGTGAAGGTCACGCCGTCCAGCGCATACACAAAGCCTTTCTGGCCGCCGAAGAAGTCGGATTTAAGCGGAAAATGCTTCTTGAGTACGTTGACTTCAAGCAAGGGGGCGGTCATGCGGCGATCTGTCTTTCGGCGTAGTGGCAGGCGACGAAATGGCCCGGCTGCTTTTCTTCCACCGCCGGCGCGATGCTGCGGCAGACATCCTGTACCATCGTGCAGCGGCCGGCGAAGGCGCAGCCGATGATGGGTTTACGCAAGGATGGCACCTGGCCGCCGATCTCCACCAGCTTGGTGCGGCCGCCATGTTCCAGTGACGAGCCGAGTTTCGGCACCGCACCAAGCAGCCCGCGCGTGTAGGGGTGCTGCGGGTTGCCAAAGACCTCCAGCGCGGTCCCCTCCTCCACTTTCCGGCCCGCATACATCACCACCACGCGCTGGGCCATTTCCGCTACCACGCCGAGATCGTGGGTGATCAGCATGATGGCCGAGCCGAGACGGGTTTTGAGGTCGCGCATCAGGTCCAGAATCTGCGCCTGGATGGTAACGTCGAGCGCCGTGGTCGGTTCGTCGGCGATCAGCAGCTTGGGGTTGCAGGCAAGTGCGATGGCGATCATCACGCGTTGGCGCATGCCGCCGGAGAGCTGGTGCGGATACTCCTTCACGCGGCGCCCGGGGGCCGGGATTCCGACGAGGGTGAGGATCTCCACCGCTTGCGCCTCGGCATCACGCGTCGAAAGTCCTTCGTGCAGCACAAGGGTCTCACCGATCTGGCGGCCGACAGTCAGCACCGGGTTCAGCGAGGTCATCGGCTCCTGGAAGATCATACTGATCTGCTTGCCACGGATGGCACGCATCTCGGCATCCGAACAATCCAGCAGATCGCGGCCTTCGAACATGATGCGGCCTGCGATCTTGCCGGGCGGCGTGGGGATCAGCCGCAGGATGGACATGGAGGTAACGGATTTGCCGCAGCCAGACTCCCCCACAATGGCCACGGTTTCGCCGGCGTTGATGGTAAACGACAGCCCCTCGACAGCGCGCACCACGCCATCAGGGGTCCCGAAATGGGTTTGCAGATTTTCGACGGCCAAAAGGGGGGAAGTCAGGCTCATATCAGAGCCGTTTCGCCAGACGCGGGTCGAGCGCGTCGCGCAGGCCGTCGCCCAAAAGGTTCACGGCCAGCACGGTGATCGAGAGGAAAACCGCCGGAAAAAACACGATATAGGGTTTCACCTGCCAAAGCGCGCGGCCCTCAGCCATGATGTTGCCCCAGGACGGGATGGTGGGCGGGGTCCCGGCGCCGATGAACGACAAGGTGGCCTCGGCAAGCATGGCCGACGCACAGATGAACGTCGCTTGCACGATAATCGGCGCCATCGTGTTCGGCAGGATATGGCGGAAGATGATTTTCGGAATACGGGTGCCCGACGCGATAGCGGCTTCGACATAGGGCTGTTCACGCAAGGACAGCACCACGCCGCGCACCAGGCGTGCCACGCGGGGGATTTCAGCCACCGAAATGGCGATCACCACGTTCTGTACGGAGGCACCGATCAGCGCCATCAATGCGATGGCCAGCAGGATGGACGGAATGGACATCAGCCCGTCCATCACCCGCATGATGATGGTATCGAGCAAGCGGATGAATCCGGCGCAGACGCCGATCAACATGCCGATGACGGACGACACGGTGGCGACGGCGAAGCCCACTTCCAGCGAAACCCGCGCGCCATAGAGCGTGCGCGAGTAGATGTCGCGGCCGAGCATGTCGGACCCAAAGAAGAACTGCGAGATCGGCGGCTTCGCGAAATCGCCAGTCACGTAGTTCAAACCGGGAACCAGGCTTGCGTAGTACGACATCCACGCCAAGAAATCCGGCGGCGGCCGCGTCCGGCGCGATGGCGCCAGCGCTGTCGGATCGACAGTGCCAAGAAACGGCGCAAACACCGCGACCAGCAGAATCAGCGCGAGCAGAAATCCCCCGATGGCGATGGTGGGATAGCGATAGATGAACATCGCTGTCCGCCCCCGCTCGCGCCTTGGCGGCAGCACGTCGGGCAATGTGGGCGCCTCAACGATATGGGGCGCCGGAAAGGTCGTGCTCAATAGCGGATCCTCGGATCAAACAGGGTGTAGAGCAGGTCGACTCCGAGATTCACCAGCACGTAGATGAAGCTGAACATCAGCACCACGCCCTGGATCACCGGATAGTCGCGCCGCAGGATGGCATCCACCGTCAGCCGTCCCAGCCCGGGAATGGCGAACACGCTTTCCGTCACCACGGCGCCGCCGATGAGCGACGCAAAGCCGATGCCTACGATGGTTACGATCGGCACCGCGGCGTTCTTCAGAGCATGAATGAAAAGGATGCCCTTCTGGTCGACACCCTTGGCGCGCGCCGTTCGCACGTAGTCCTGGCTGAGCACCTCCAGCATCGTGGCGCGGGTGATGCGGGCGATCAAAGCCATGTAGATCAGACCAAGGGCGATGGCTGGGAGGATCAGATTAAGAAACCATTTCCACAGCCCCTGGTCGATCGGCGTGTAGCCCTGCACCGGCACCCAGTCGAGCGACAGCGCGAAGACGTAGGCCAGCACATAGCCCACCACGAACACCGGCACCGAGAAGCCCAATGTCGACAGCACCATCGACGCGCGGTCGATCCACGAGCCCTGCTTCCACGCCGCCACCACGCCCAGCGGAATGGCAAACGTGAGAGAGATGACCAGCGTGATCACCATCAGCGAAAGGGTCGGCTGGATGCGCTGCGCGATCATGTGGCTCACCGGCAGGTTGGTGAAGATGGACGTGCCGAGATCCCCGTGCAGCACACCCCACAGCCAAGTGCCGAAGCGGATCAGGAACGGCCGGTCAAGCCCCAGCGATTCCCGGATGCGCTCCACATCGGCCGGCGACGCCTGGTCGCCTGCGATAATCGCAGCCGGGTCGCCCGGTGCGATGTAGAGCAGACTGAACACGAACAGAGCCACCACCGCCATAACGGGGATGGTGGCCAGCACGCGCCTGCAAATATAAGCAAACATGGAGCGTGGACCTCAGCTCTTCTGCACGCCCCAGAACACGGGGAATGGCGATTTCACGATGCCAGACACGTTCTTCCGCCACGCGGTGTATTGCAGAAAGAAGCCAGTCGGAATGTAGGTAACATTCTCGAACGATGCCTTGTTGATATCGACGATGGCCTTCTTTTCTGCCGCCTCGTCGGGCGCCGCATACCAGTCGGCGATACCTTTCTGCACGGCATCGGATTTCGGCCAGCCGAACCAGGCCTTGTCGCCACCGGCATCCAAAGCCGTGTAGGGCGCCGGATTGATGCAGTCCGCCCCGGCGTGCCACGTGTGAAAGATGTTCCAGCCGCCCTTGTCCACCGGGTCCTTTCTGGCGCGGATGGTGCCGGTGGTGCCCCAGTCGGTGGCGACGTAATCGACGTTCATGCCGATCTTCTGCAGCAGGTCGGCAGTCACTTCGCCTTCCGCCTTGGTGATGGCCACGTCTGTCGGCACGATCAGGCGGATCTTCTCGCCGTTGTAGCCGGCTTCCTTCAACAGCTTCTTCGCACCCTCGTAATCGCGCGGGCCCTTCAGCAGCTCGCCACCCTCTTCAGTGTACATCGAAGTGCCAGGCGTGAAGAAGCTGGGGCAGGTCTTCCACAGATTGTTGTCGTCGCCGACCACCGCCTGCATGTAGTCGGTCTGGCTCAGCGCCATCATCACGGCGCGGCGCACGCGCACATCGTTGAACGGAGGGTTGAGGTGATTAATTCGAAAACTGCCGATATTGCCAAGCGGATCGCCGATATCGACGTTGATGTTGCGGTTGCGCTTCAGCAGCGGAACCAGGTCGGCGATCGGGTTTTCCCACCAGTCCACTTCACCGTTCTGCAGCGCGGCGCCGGCGGTGGCGGCGTCGGGGATGATGATCCACTCGATGCGGTCGAAGTTCATCCGCTTGCCGCCAGACAGCCAATCACCGGCCTCGGGACGCACGTTATAGCTGTCGAATTTGTCGAAGACGGCCTTGGATCCAGGAACCCATTCGGTCGTGTTGAACTTCATTGGGCCAGAGCCGACATATTCCTTGATGAGCTGGAACGGATCGGTCTTGGCGATCCGCTCCGGCATGATCAACGCCACCGGCGCGTTGGATTTGCCCAGCGCGAATAGCATCTTGCCGAACGGCTTGTTGAGCCGGAAGCGCACCGTGCGATCGTCGATCGCCTCAAGCGCATCGAGCCGACCCTTGATCTGCTGGCCCATGGTGTCGCGCACCATCCAGCGGTTCAGCGACGCCACAACGTCCTTGGACAGCACTGGCTCGCCGTCATGGAATTTCAGACCCGAGCGCAACTTGAGGGTCCAGACGGTGAAGTCCGCGTTCACCTCATGGCCCTCGGCCATCTGCGGCTTCGGCGTATTGGTAGCGTCCACGCCATACAGCGTGTCCCACACCATCAGCGCCGCGTTGCGCACCACATACTGTGTGCCGGCCACCGCATCGAGCGACGACAGGTTGGCCTGTGGGACAAAGCGCAGCACGCGGGTGTTTTGCGCCAGCGACAGCCGCGGGGCGGCAAGCGTGGCAGCAGCGGCGGCAGTGGTGAGCAACGTGCGGCGCTTCATTTGGGCATCCCTATCTCTTCAAAGTCTTCTGCATGGTGCAAGTGGCATGCCTACGCCGGCGCGAATGAGTGTAGCGCAGGCAAGCCATGCTGTAAGCAACGTTCTGGACCAGATCAGACGCGGCCCAGATTGTAGAACAATGCAAAGCCACT
>JAYTHH010000228.1:0-14326 GCA_043732745.1 Rhodospirillales bacterium | reverse complement strand
CATCTGGAAAATCGATCAGCGCCTCCTGCTGGGCAAGCTGCCGCAAAAGCCGGTCGCTCCACTCTGCGTAAAGCGCACTTGCCGCCCCAGTCAACTGGCTCAAAGCCTGCCTGCGCTGCAGGGCAGTTTCGGCGTCGATCACATCGGCCACCGCCTCCGCCGTCAGTAAATCCATCCGGCCATGCATCACGGCACGCCTCGTGAACTCGCCTGGTTCGGCTGGCCTGAGCCCCAACGCCGACAAAGCCTCGGTCACGTCGGCGAGAACCGCTTGGCCACCATGCAGATGCAGTTCAAAGCAATCCTCGCCGGTGTAGCTGGAGGGTGCCAAAAACCAAATCACCAGCGCTTGGTCGAGCGTCTCGCCCTTGGCATCGCGCAGCAGCCGCAGCGATGCGCGCCGCGCAGGCGGCATCGGCCCGGCTAGCGCTGTCAGCGCCGCCGCACTGCCCGATCCGCTTACACGCAGCACCGAAAGCGCGGCCCGGCCGGCGCCTGATGCCAGCGCGTAGATCGTGTCGCTGTATCCGCCTATCATCACGCCGGCAGCATAAGATCCGGCACGCGGCCGCCGTCCTGAACATGATGCTCCAGGATGGCATCGATATCGCTAGTCGTTGCTATCGTGTACCAAACTCCCTCGGGATAGATCACGAGGCACGGGCCAAGCTCGCACCGATCAAGGCATCCGGCAGAGTTCACTCGGATATTTTGCAGGCCAAGCTCCTTGGCCCGTGCCTTCATGTAGTCTCGCAATTTCTCAGACCCCTTGGCGGCGCATGACCCCCTGGGATGACCGTCCGGGCGACGATTACAGCATACGAAAAGATGGGCATCGAAAAACAACGCGGGGTCTGCCTCGACGCGAGGATTGATCGTCATGCTGAACTCCAGTGGGAGGCCCAGGCGCTGGCTCTACATATCGTTGTCGGCCGGTCGCCCATCTGTCTTGTTCAGAGATACGCCGATATCGCCGTGATCAACAGATCACTGAACACAAAGGAGCAATGCCGGCAGTTCCGGTGTCTTTAAGCCACCTCATTCCCCTGAAACGAATTTCACCACCCCCCTGGGCAGCCGCAATGGGATGCGGCATGGTTATTCGTAGCGGTTATTCACCGAGCCCTCATTCGCGGCACCCACCCGCAGCAGATCGCGGCTCTACCACTAGTCGGAACCACGCGTGCCCCAACTTTCGCTTCACACCCCGGTTGGTGATCTAACCCTCTCCGAAGAGGATGGCAGTCTTGTCGCAGTCGATTGGGGTTGGGGCCGGGATCAGACCATCACCCCGCTCCTGGCCGCCGCCCGTCACCAGATGCACGCGTATTTTGATGGTACGCTTGCGAACTTCGACATCAACCTGGCGCCGCACGGTACGCAATATCGTCGTCGCGTCTGGCAGGCGTTGATCAATATTCCCGTCGGCGAAACCCGAACCTACGGCGATCTCGCCGTATTGGCCGGCGGCAGCGCGCGCTCGGTGGGCGGGGCCATGGCCAAAAACCCCATTCCCATCATTATCCCTTGCCACCGGATCATTGGGTCCGGCAAGGGGCGCGGCAGCAGGGGTGGCTATTCCGGCGGTGACGGTCTGCCGACCAAGCTCTTCCTTTTGGCGCTCGAACAGCGCATGGCATCGTCCGTTGTCATGCTGACACAAGTGGAACTCCTATGAAGCAGGCTCGCGCATGACCAAAGCTATCCGTATCCACGCCAATGGCGGTCCGGACGCCATGAAATGGGAGGACGTGCCGACGCCCGAGCCCGGTCCAGGAGAGGCGCTGGTGCGTCATGCGGCCGTCGGCCTGAACTATATCGACGTCTATTTCCGCACCGGCCTGTACAAGGCACCGCTGCCGGCCACCATCGGCATGGAAGGCAGCGGCACCATCGTGGCGGTGGGGAGTGGCGTCACCGAACTCGCCCCTGGGGACCGCGTGGCCTATGCTGGCGGCCCGATCGGGGCCTACGCCACCGAGCGCGTGATCGCCGCCGATCGCCTGGTGAAGCTGCCGGCCGCGATCGACTTCAACACCGGCGCTGCGATGATGCTGCAGGGCCTGACCGCGCAATACCTTCTGCGCCGCACTTACAACGTCCAGCCCGGCCAGACTATCCTGGTGCATGCGGCAGCCGGCGGCGTGGGGCTGATATTGTGCCAATGGGCGAAGCATCTAGGTGCCACGGTGATCGGTGTCGTCTCCACTGCCGAGAAGGCCAAGCTGGCAATGCAGCACGGCGCCGCGCATGCCATCGTCGGCCACGCCAATCTGGCGGCCGAGGTCAAGCGTATCACCAGCGGGGCCATGGTGCCCGTGGTGTATGATAGCGTGGGCAAGGACACCTTCATGCCGAGCCTGGACTGTCTGGCTCCGCTTGGGCTGATGATCAGCTTTGGCAACGCCTCCGGCCCCGTCCCGCCGGTGGATCTCGGCGTGCTGACGGCCAAGGGCAGCCTCTACATCACGCGGCCGACGCTCGCCACCTACACTGCCAAGCGGTCCGACCTTGTAGCCGGCGCGAACGACCTGTTCGACGTTGTGGCGTCCGGAGCTGTCGCCATCCGCGTCAACCAGACCTTTCCGCTCCGTGAGGCGGCCGCGGCGCATCGGGCACTTGAAGCCCGCGAAACCACTGGCAGCACGGTCCTGCTGCCGTAGTCACGCCCTCACAGGACGCAGAAACCCAGGCCCGTCTGCGCCGAACACGTTTTACCGCACTAATCGTGGCGTGCGCGCTATTCATGCAGAACCTGGACAGCACCGTGATCGCCACCGCGCTGCCCGCCATGGCGCGGGAATTCGGGGTGGAGCCGGTGCGGATGAACGTGGCGCTCACGTCCTATCTGGTTAGTCTTGCCATGTTCATCCCGGCCAGCGGCTGGATGGCGGACCGCTTTGGCGCGCGGCATGTGTTCCGTGGCGCCATCGTGGTGTTCACCCTGGGATCGGTGCTGTGCGGCCGCGCGGACACGCTGGGCTTTCTGGTGTTATCCCGCATCCTGCAAGGGATGGGTGGTGCCATGATGGTCCCGGTGGGGCGTTTGCTGCTGCTGCGCACGGCGCCGAAATCCGAGATGGTGGCCGCGATGGCCTGGCTCACCATGCCGGCGCTGATAGGGCCGGTGGTCGGCCCACCCTTGGGCGGCTTTATCGTTACCTATGCCACCTGGCGTTGGGTGTTTGACATCAACGTACCGATCGGCATGCTCGGTATCGTGCTGGTCACATTGTTCGTCAAGGATGTGGCCGAGGGCACCGCCGCGCGGCTGGACGGGCGCGGGCTGCTGCTGGTCGGCCTTGCCATGGCCGGGCTGATGATCGGCCTGGAGACCGTTGGGCGTAGCATGGTGGAGCCCTGGGTGACGGAGGCCATGTTGGCCGGCGGCGCTGTGGCCGGGTTGCTGTATTGGCTGCATGCGCGGAATCACCCTGCCCCGTTGCTCGATTTCTCCTTGCTGCGGATCCCCACCTTCCTGGTCGCCGTGGTGGGCGGCACGCTGTTTCGTGCCGGTATGGGCGCGGTGCCATTCCTGCTGCCGCTGATGCTCCAGATCGGCTTTGGCCGTTCGGCTGCCGATAGCGGCCTGGTCACCTTCGCCAGCTCGGCCGGTGCGCTGGTGATGAAACCGGCGGCCATGTCCGCACTGCGCCGCTTCGGCTTTCACAACACGCTGCTCTACAATTCGGTGATCTCAGCCCTCATGTTGCTGATTTGCGCCTTGTTCCGGCCCACTTGGCCAGCCGCTGGGCTTTACGCGGCTCTGCTGATCGGTGGTTTCTTCCGGTCGCTGCAGTTCACCGCCTATAACTCGGTGGCCTATGCGGACGTCCCGCGTGAGCGCATGAGTGCTGCCACCAGTCTTTACAGCACCATCCAGCAGGTTTCTGTCACGCTCGGCGTCACCATCGGGGCGGCGGTGCTGGAGATGTCCATGGCTGCCGCCGGCCGTTTATCGCCCGGTCTGCCGGATTTCAGCGCGGCATTCATCGTCGTGGGCCTGATGGCCGTGCTGGCGGCGCCGGCGACGTTCCTGATGCCCCGCAACGCCGCTACGGAAATGAGTGGGCACGTCGCCCGGTCGTAAGCCTATGCCACGTCCCACTGCGGGGCGAATCCCGGGTTCACGAAGCGCTCGTTCTTTGGCAGCGCCGCGATCACCGCACGATCCGCATCATCGAGCACCAGTTTCTGCGCATCCAGATTGGCCTGCTGGTTCTCGGCTCGCGCGGCCTTCGGAATCGCCGCCACGCCGTCCTGATCGAGAAGCCACTTCAACGCCACCTGCGCCGCACTCACGCCGTGCTTGCGGGCGATCTCGACCAGCGAGGGATGCTCGGCCAGCCGTCCCTGCGCCAGCGGGCAATACGCCGTCACGACCACGCCCTTCGACCTTGCGTAGGTGACCAATTTCGTCTGATCGATCAGCACGTGATATTCGAACTGATTCACCGCGATTGGCGCCCCGATCTCCTCCACCGCGCGCTTCAGCAGCGCCACCGGAAAGTTTGACACGCCGATGTTGCGCGCCAGCTTCTGCTCTTTGAATTTCACCAACTGCCCGAGCGCCGCCGGCAGATCCATCGTTGGCGACGGCCAATGGATCAGATACAGATCCACATAGGATTGCCGAAGCTGCGTCAGGCTGTTGTCCATCGCCCGCTGCATCGCGTCTGGGGCCAAATTCTCCCACCAGACCTTCGTGGTCAGGTGAATGTCAGCGCGAGCGACGGATGTATTGGCCAGCGCCGCGCCCACGGCGTCCTCGTTGCCATACATCTGTGCGGTATCGATATGCCGATAGCCCCGCGATAGCGCGCCCTCAACGGCCGCGGTGCATTCCTCGCCTTTCATCCGCCAGGTGCCCAGGCCGAGCTTGGGCATCTTCAGTCCGTTTTCGGTGATCATGGCGGGTATCCCTAGTGGCCTTATTTTGTGGGCCGAATCACCCGACTGGCCAGGGCCAAGTGTCAGGTTCGGACCACTAGCGCTTGGTGAAATCGACGACTGCGGCGAACCCGGTTTCGGTCCCGAAAGCCAGATGGGTGCCATCGGCACTCCATGCTATGGCGGAGACCGGACCGCGTCCGGTGCCGGCCACTGGAAGGATCCGAGCAGAGTTGATATCGGCCATGACGACCAGGCCATCCGAAAAGCCGGCTGCAACCGCATCCTGCTGCGGATGCGTCATGAGTGTCGTGCAGATGACATTGTCGCCGCCGGCCAGTTCTGTCGGCGCCTTGCCCATCGGGCCGCCCCCGTGGAACGGCCACAGCACGACCGATTCGGCGCCGGACGACGCCAGCCATTTTCCGGTCCGCGTGAACGACAGCGCCTCAGTCTTGGTGGGATAGCCGCTCATGCGCATGTGTTGGCCGTCGGACAGGCGCCAGCCGTGCAGCGAATTCTCCTGCATGGAGGTCACCACGCAGTCCCCATCCGGGCTGAACACCACGCCGGTGTGGCTGCCCTTCCATTCGAGGCGGCGCGGATTGTCTGTCTTGCTGCCGACGAACCACAGACTGGCGCCGTTGTAATGGCTGGCGGCGATGCGCTTGCCCTTGGGGTCGAACGCGATGCCGGTGACGGTGGATGGATGTTCCAGCGATTTCAGCGTGGTCCCTGCGCCGTCCATCACATGCAGAATCTTGCCGACACTGGCGGCCAGCAACCTGGATTTGCCGTCGGCGAAGCTCGTGACCCGTTCTACCCATCTCGAGCCGAACTTCTGCACCCGGCTGGTGCCGCCATCGGCCGCCACGCGCATCAGGCAGCCATCGTCTCCACCGGTGACAAAGCCGGTCTGCGCGGTGTTTTGCGCCAGCGACAACAGCGCGCCGTCATGCGCTTCGGCCGTGATCCAGGCCTGCGGATTGGCGCGCGATAACAGCCGCACCGTGCCGTCGCCGAGGCCGAATGCGGCCTGTCCGCCCTCGCGGTCGAAACTGGCCGCGAGGACAAAAGCGTCGAAATTGGTCGACGTGCCGCGCGTTTCGAGGATGTGGTCGGCCGAGACGGTCTCGCCCATTTCAGGCCACCTTTTCTTCGGCGACCTGGCAGGCTTCGAACCCACGACGCAGCTGCGGCCGGTTGAGGTTGCGGCCGATGAACACGATGCGGCTGGTGCGGTCCTCGCCCTTCCACGGCCCAATGAAATCACCGTCCGCGATCATGTGCACCGCCTGGAAGGCGAACCGCCGGTCATCGCCGACATACGAAAGAATGCCCTTGGTGCGCAGCAGATCCTGGCCCTTCGACGCCAGCAGCTCGCCGATCCACTCGTTGAATTTTTCTGGATCGATCGGCCGCTTCGCCTCGAAGCTCATCGAAGCGATCTCATCGTTGTGGGTGTGCTCGTCGGTCTCCAGGAAGTCGGGCATGTGGTCGAGCACGCGGGCCAAGTCGAATGCGCCCTGGTCCAGAAGTTCGCTGATGGGAACATTTGACTTCTC
The DNA here is from genome assembly GCA_043732745.1 of Rhodospirillales bacterium. GTDB lineage: Bacteria > Pseudomonadota > Alphaproteobacteria > Acetobacterales > Acetobacteraceae > CAIQQQ01. Next base: position 7,871 of record JAYTHH010000228.1, on the reverse strand, counting down.
GGAGCGGATGATCCGGGCCGAGCGGTTGATGGCGCGGATCTGCGCCTCGACCGTATTAGCTTCGGTGGCGGTCACGAGGTCGATCTTGTTCAGCACGATTACATCGGCGAACGCGATCTGCTCGGCGGCCTCGGTGCTGTCGAGCAGGCGCTGCGGCAGGTGCTTGGCGTCCACCACGGTGATGATCGCGTCCAGCCGCGTGCGGGCCTTCACGCCTTCGTCGACGAAGAAGGTCTGCGCCACCGGCGCCGGGTTGGCGAGGCCGGTGGTCTCAATGATGATGCCGTCGAATTTGCCTTTGCGTTTCACCAGCGCAGTCACGATGCGGATCAGATCGCCGCGCACCGTGCAACAGATGCAGCCGTTGTTCATCTCGAACACTTCCTCGTCGGTATCCACGACAAGGTCGTTGTCCACGCCCAGTTCGCCAAACTCGTTGATCACCACGGCATATTTGCGGCCGTGGTTCTCCGACAGGATGCGGTTGAGCAAGGTGGTCTTGCCGGCACCGAGATAGCCGGTCAGCACGGTGACGGGAACGAGATTGGCAGTGGCCGCGACGGTTGTGTCAGACATCGGAGGCTCCGAGGGAGAAGATACCCACTATATAGGGTGGCCTTCGGTCTGCGACCAAGTGGACAGGACCGCGCGGCGCAGATCAGCCAAACGGATTTCAGCAGCTTCGGCAGAAAACTCTGCCGCGCGCAACAGTCCACCAGCCGCGATCGCGGCGCGGCGCGGCGGGTCCTGCGCCAACGAGAGCATGGCCCGGGCGATGTCGGTGGGATCGTCCGGATCGATCGGCACCGCCACCTGCCCCATCACTTCGGGCAGTCCACCGCGTGGCGCACAGATGAGTGCCGCGCCGCACGCCATAGCTTCCAGCGCCGTCAGGCCAAACGGCTCCGGCCATCGGCTGGGCACAACCACGATGGCAGCGTGCGTCATTGCGGCCAGAACCTCGGCATGCGGCTTCCAGCCCAGCATCGCCACACGCGACGACGCGGCTCGGGGGCGAAGCGTCTGCAGAAACGGCGTCTCCGGGCTGTCGGCGCCAAACCGGTCCGCTCCGATCATCTCGGCGCGCCAACCCGGAAGCTGCGGCAGCGCCAGGCGACAGGCGGCGACGAAGCTGTCGGCTCCCTTGTCCGCCACCACCCGACCGGCGAACAGGATCAGATTCTCCGGTGACCGGGGCGGCATCGCCGAGAGATCGACGAAGTTTGGAAACACACGCACGTTGCCCGGTGGCTCGCGTCCATCCAGCAGTCGATGCTGGAGATAGGCCGACACCGGCGCCACCGCCGCCAATTGCTTCACAAGCGTGGCTCGCTGCCGCCGCGTCCTCGCGCCGCGCATGCCCTGCGGGTCGTTGTGCAGAAACAGAACGACCGGAACCCGCGGAAACCGCCGCGCCAGATACAATGCGATATCCGGCCTGTTGTGCACCTCGATCATATCCGGCGCGGCGCGGCGCAGCGTGGACGCCAAACCGGCCGCGTAGCGCATCGCCTGACGCACCGGCAGCAGCTTCAACGGCACTGGCTGGAAGGTCACATCATCGAAGGGTGCTGGTGTGGGCATGCCATAGACCACTGCATCGCCCATCCGTGCCAGCAGCCTGACGAGAAGGCCGATGGCCCCTGTGCCCTGCGCGCTGAACATCTCGCGTGGGGGCAGCACAATGGCCGCGGTCAAGGCGTCGCCGGCGCCTCCATCCGGGCGATGTGCCATTCCTCCGGCTCGTCTCGCGCCGCATCCAGCCATTCACGCATCAAAACATGGTCGAGCATGGCGTCCATGTAGTGCTGCGCCACCGGTGACAGGGTTGGGCGATAGGTCATGAAGCGAAACACCACGGGCGCGTATATGGCATCTGCAATTCCGATCGCAGGGCCGAACAGATACGGCCCATCCGCCCCGAAGCGCGCCCGCGTCTCGCACCAAATGGCATCGATGCGCGCGATATCCGCAAGGCATTCCGGCGTCTGCCCGGCGCCCTCGGCACTCCGAAACAGGCTCATCGGCATGTTCATGCGAAGATCGCGGAAGCCGGAATGCATCTCGGCAGAAATCGACCGGGCATGCGCCCGTGCCGTTCGGTCCGCCGGCCACAGCCCGGGCACAAGCTCGGCGCAATATTCGCAGATCGCCAGGCTGTCCCAGATTTTGCGGCCCTCATGCTCCAGATATGGCACAAACCCGCTCGGGCTCGCCTGCTTCACAGCGGGCGTGCTGCCACCGGCCAGCGGAATCACCACTTCCGTCACGTCTAGACCGGCCAGGCGCACAGGCAGCCAGCCGCGCAGCGACCACGACGAGTAGCGCTTGGTGCCGATATAAAGTGTCCCGTCTGACATGCCTGGAACTCCTTGCTCATCATGCGCCGAAGCGCGAACCTGCAGGCTACATGTCATATCCCGACCCCGGGACCGCCACCATACCCGCGTCAATGCACGCCTCAATGCCAGGACCAGTCCTATGAACGAGATCGCCGCTCGCCCGAACAACCTCGATGCCTTCTGGATGCCGTACACCGCCAACAGGGCCTTCAAGGCTACGCCGCGCATGCTCGCCCGGGCCGAGGGGATGTATTACTACACCCAGGACAATCACGAGATCATCGACGGCACCGCCGGTCTGTGGTGCTGCAACGCCGGCCACGGCCGGCGCGAGATCACCGAGGCGATCCAGAAGCAGGCGGCGGTGATGGATTTCGCCCCCACCTTCCAACTCGGCCACCCCATCGCCTTCCAGGCCGCCGCCAAAATCGCGGAAATCACGCCCGAGGGCATGGACCGCATCTTCTTCACCAATTCCGGCTCCGAATCCGCCGACACCGCGCTGAAGATCGCGCTCGCCTATCACAAGGCGCGCGGCGAGAGCAGCCGTGTGCGGCTGATCGGGCGGGAGCGCGGCTATCATGGTGTGGGCTTCGGCGGCATGTCGGTCGGTGGCATCGGCAGCAACCGGAAGCAGTTCGGTGCCTTGCTCCCGTATGTCGATCACCTGCCGCACACCCACAGCCTTGATCGCGCGTTTACACGTGGCCAGCCAGAGACCGGTGCCAATCTGGCGGATGCTCTCGAGAACCTTGTCGCCTTGCACGGCGCCGAGACCATCGCTGCCGTGATAGTGGAGCCTCTGGCCGGCTCCACCGGCGTGCTGGTGCCGCCGAAGGGGTACCTGAACCGTCTGCGCGCACTGTGCGACAAATACGGCATCCTGTTGATCTATGATGAGGTCATCACCGGCTTCGGCCGCATCGGCACCCCGTTCGGCGCTGAGCGCCTGGGCGTGGCACCTGATATCATGACGATGGCTAAGGGCCTCACCAACGCCGCCGTGCCGATGGGCGCCGTGGCGTGCCATGAGAAAATCTACGACGCAATTGTCAACGGATCGCCCGCTGGCATCGAGCTGTTCCACGGCTACACCTATTCCGGCCACCCACTGGCCTCGGCCGCCGCGATCGCCTCCGTCGACCTGCACCGCAACGACGACCTCGCCGGCCGCGCGATGGCGATGGAAGGCTATTTCGAGGACGGCGCCCATTCGATGGCCGGCCTGCCCAATGTCATCGACGTGCGCAACATGGGCCTGGTCGCCGGCATCGAGCTCCAGCCGCGTGCGGGGGCGCCCACTGATCGCGCGGTGCGCATCTTCCAGCGCTGCTTCGACAACGGCGTGCTCATTCGCACCACTGGCGACATCATCGCATTGTCACCGCCGCTGATTGTGGAGAACAAACACCTCGATCGAATTTTCGAAGTGTTGGGAGACGCTATCCGGGCTGAAGCCGCGTAGATCGGGCAGCGCGACCTACCCCATCACCATGTCGCGAATGGCGGTGGGGTCGGTCTGTTCCATCACCTTGCGCGCAAACCGCACGCATTCGCTCATGCTGGCGGCACGCACCGCCTGCTTCACCCGCGGCACCGCCGAGGCGTTCATGCTGAAGCTGCGCAGCCCCAGGCCCAGAAACAGCGGGATCAACTTGGGATTCGCGGCCATTTCACCGCACACCGACACCGGCATGCGCATGCGCAATGCCGCCTCGGTGGCGAATTGTATCAGCCGCAGCACGGCGGGATGCAGCGGGTCATACAGCGAGGCCACGTCGCTCTCGCCACGATCGACGGCCAGCGTGTACATCGTCAGATCGTTGGTCCCGATGGCGAAGAAATCCGCCTCAAGCGCAAGCGCGTCGGCCGATAGCGCAGCGCCCGGCGTCTCGATCATGATGCCGAGCGGTGGCAGCACCTCCGGCAGCCGGTCCCCACGCCGCCTTAGACGCCGCGCCACCCTGTCGTAGATCTCGCGTGCCTGTCGCACCTCGACCACCGTCGTCACCATCGGCAGCAAAACGCGTGTGGGTCCGGCATGGGCGGCGCGCAAAATGGCGGCCAACTGGGTCTCGAATAGGTTTGTCTCACGCAGCAGCAACCGGATGCCGCGCAGTCCCAGCGCTGGGTTGTCGTCCGTCACTTCCGGCACCACACCCTCGCTCTGCAGCGCCTCGATGTCCTTCTCACCGCCCCAGTCGAGCACGCGGATGGTCACCGGGTCGCCGCCCATCGCCTCGATCACGCTGCGATAGGTCTCGGTCTGCTCGTCCTCGTTGGGCAAGGTCTCGCGGTTCATAAAAAGGAATTCGCTGCGCAGGAGCCCGATGCCGGCGGCGCCGGCCTGGGCGATCAGCGGCAGCTCCGCCGGGATTTCCAGATTGGCCTGCAGTTCCACAATTTCGCGATCGGTGGTCACCGCCGGCAGGCGCCGCAGCAAGGCCAACTTCTGCTGAACGCGGGCAAATGTCGTCACCGCGCGTCGCGCCGCCGCCAGCGTCTCGGCGGTCGGGTTCACCACCACGGTGCCGGCCACACCATCGATCACCACCGTCTCACCGGGACGCGCCGCCTGCCCCAGCCCCGCCACACCCAGCACGGCCGGCACACCGAGGGCCCGCAGCATTATCGCGGTGTGGCCGTCCGAGCCGCCTTCGTCCGTGGCAACGCCGGCCAGCCGCGACGGATCGAGCAATGCGGCATCGGCGGGACGGAGGCTTTCGCATACGAGCACGGCGCCTTCGGGCAGGCCGGAAAAGCTCCGGAACGGCGCGTGCGTCAGGTTGCGCACCAGTCGTCGCCCGACCTCGCGAACCTCGTCGGCGCGACGCTTGCGGCCGGCGACATCATCATCGGCGGGCATTGCCATGATCGCTGACGTGATGGCGTCGGTTTCGTCCATCACTGCGGTTTCGGCGGAAACCAGAGTTTCGCCAATGCGCCGCCGAGCCCCGCGCACCAGGCGCGACGGGCCGATCATCTGCAAATAGGCATCCAGCAGCGGCGCGATTTCGGCCTGGCTGTCCTCCGGTAGATTCCCCAGCCGTGCCCGCAATTTCAGCAGTTGCTTGCGGGATTGCGCAATCGCCGCGTCCAACCTCGCGATTTCCGCCTGGGTGTCCGCAGCCTGGATTTTGTGACGTGCCACCGTCGTCGGCGCCTCATGCGAGCCGAACACCGGCCCGATGGCGATGCCGGCAGACACCGGAATTCCGATCAGCCGGCGCTCTGGCCGAACCGCCTTTACCGTCGTTTTGCGCAGTGGCTTCGGCGGCTCAGTCGCGTTCATCGAAGCCGGCCTCAACCAACGCGCACAGCGCGTCCAGCGCCTCCTTGGCGTCCCACCCGTCGGCCCGCAGCTCGATCTCGCTGCCCATCCCGGCGCCCAGCATCATCAGGCCCATGATGGAGCGGGCGGATACGTCCTGACCGTCCTTGACCACGTCCACCGAGGCGCCGAAGCGCTCGGCCAGGGTCACGAACTTGGCTGCGGCTCGGGCATGCAGACCACGGCGGTTGCAGATTGTCAGGCGGCGGCTGATGACAGTGACGCCAGGTGTATCAGGAAGATCCGAGCTGTCGTTGCTCACCCACACGACCCGTTGGTCTTGGCGTGCGGCAAGACATGGGAGGCGGCGGCGATATATTTGCGACCCGCGTTCTGGGCGCAGTCGACCACTTCGGCGAGCGGCTGGGCGGAGCGCACCTTGGCCAGTTTCACCAGCATGGGAAGATTGACGCCGGCGATTACCTCCACCCCGGCGCGGTCCATCTGTGAGATGGCGAGGTTGCTGGGGGTTCCGCCGAACATGTCGGTCAACAGCACCACACCGTCCCCAGTGTCGACCTGCCCGATGCAGCGGCCGATTTCGGCGCGCCGTCCTTCGATGTCGTCGTCGGGGCCGATGCAGACAGTGCAGACGTTTCGCTGAGTTCCCACAACATGCTCCATTGCGGAGCGGAGTTCCTCGGCGAGACGGCCGTGGGTGACGAGCACAAGCCCGATCATTGCGTGGCTTTCAAGGCTTGGGCCAACTCGGCGCCATGAGAAGGAGGTTCCAAGTCAGGTTTTCGCCCGTGAATGCCTTCACGAGCCAGTTCGCGATGGGTGATTGTCACGCGCCAGCCTGCTTGGGTAAGGGGTGCAGCCAGTTTTTCGACGATGTGGACAGATCGGTGCCGCCCACCAGTGCATCCAACGGCTATTGTGACGTACTTCTTGCCCTCTTGCAGGAACCGCGGCAAGAGCAGTCCGATCATTCCGGTCAGGCGATCAAAAAATTCTGCGAAATCAGCGTCGGCCTCGACATAGGCGCCGACCGCCGAATCAAGCCCCGTCATGGGCTTCAACATTGTGTCGTAATGCGGGTTGCGCAGGAAACGCGCGTCCATCACCAAATCCGCGTCACGCGGCAAACCGGAGGGAAAGGCGAACGACACCAGAGACACCGATAACCCCAACGCGGGGGAGGACGTATCGTCCTCGGCGCGCACGTAACGGCGTTCGATGATCTGACGCAAAGATGCCAGCGGCAACTCGGACGTGTCGATCACCAGGTCGGCCGCTTCATGTAGCGGGGCGGTCAGGTTCTGTTCGGCGGCGATGCCATCCGCTACACGGCCGTTGGGCGACAGCGGATGCCGCCGGCGTGTTTCGGTGTAGCGCCGCAGCAGCACGGCTTCTTCCGCCCAGGCGTAGATTAGCTCGGTGCGCAGTTCCGGGTTGGCGCGCAGGCGCTCCAGCGTTGCCAGCACCGCCTCGGCGTTGAACCCGCGTGATCGCGCGTCCACACCCACCGCGATCTTCTTTGCCCCGCCAGCCTCAGCCCGCGCCACCAGTTCCTCGATGAAGGTCAACGGCGGATTGTCGATTGCCTCGAAGCCCAGGTCCTCGAGCGCGCGCAGCACAGATGCCTTGCCGGCGCCGGACAGACCGCTGACGAGCACGACCGGCTGGCGTTTCATTTCGCAAAAGCTCCGGCGAGCTGCGCAGTGTGGCCCAGTGCGCAGTCCAGCGCACGGCTGACGCGCGCCGTGGCGGACGCGACACTCGGATCGATCGTCACCAACGGCAGATCCAGCACTGCGTGGCAATCCGGTTCCGGAAGGCGCTCGCCAACGCCGGACAGCGACACCGCCAGCACCAGGCGTGATTGTTTCACGTGGGACAACTGCAGGATGCCGAGGCCGCGGACTTCCAGCAGGCCTGCGAGGGCCTCGGGGGCGGATGCGATACCATCAGCAATATCAACCCTGTCATCGGCCACCAACACGAAGCCACACTCCAAAAGACGCAGAACCAGATCGGATTTTCCACAGCCGGAGGGCCCCAGCAGCAAGACGCCGGCACCGTCGCGGCAGACACAGCTTGCATGAATCTGCATGGGACGGAAACATGGGGCGTCACGCGGTTGAAGGAAAGGGCCTTGTTATACCAATCCCGGAAGAGTCTGACTCTCTGGGGATTCCCATCTTGCTTGAACTCTGATTCGATACCGCCGGGTTGCGATTCGCAGGCAGGAGTGG
>JAYTHH010000227.1:0-4654 GCA_043732745.1 Rhodospirillales bacterium | reverse complement strand
TCGGCGGCCAGCTTGCCGCCCCCGCCAAGCTCGGCCGGGCTTCGCGTCTGAACGATGCCGCCGGCCGATATATCGAGGTCGCCAAGGCCACCTTTCCGCGCGGCCTACGGCTGGATGGTCTCAAGATCGTCGTCGATTGCGCCAATGGTGCCGCCTACAAGGTGGCCCCGGCGGTGTTGTGGGAACTCGGGGCGGATGTCATCGAGGTCGGCGTCAAGCCGGATGGTTTCAACATCAATCGCGGTTGCGGTTCGACGGTGCCGGAATTCCTGTCAGCTGAGGTTCGTCGTTCTGGCGCCCATCTTGGTCTGGCGCTGGATGGCGATGCCGACCGGCTGATCCTGGCCGATGAAACCGGCGCCATCGTGGACGGCGACCAGGTGCTGGCATTGATCGCCCGAAGCTGGGGCGAGCAGGGGCGCCTCACCGGTGGCGGCATCGTCGCCACCGTCATGTCCAATCTGGGCCTGGAGCGTTTTCTCGGGAATCGCGGCCTCGCGCTGCACCGCACCCAGGTCGGCGACCGCTACGTGGTCGAACACATGCGCGCTGGCGGGTTCAACGTGGGTGGCGAACAATCCGGCCATATGGTGCTGTCCGACTACGCCACCACCGGCGACGGCTTGCTGGCCGCTTTGCAGGTCCTGGCCGTGCTGGTGGAAACCCAGCGCTCCGCCAGCTCCGCGTGTCATTTGTTCGACAAGCTGCCGCAGGTCCTGAAAAGCGTGCGCTTCACGGGGCCGTCCCCGTTGCTCGATGACAAGGTCCGGGCCGCCATTGCCGGCGCGCAAAGCGAACTGGCCGCCACCGGCCGCCTGCTGATCCGCAAAAGCGGAACCGAGCCGGTCATCCGCGTGATGGCGGAAGGCGAGGACGCCGAAATGGTCAGCCGCGTGGTGGATACGTTGTGCCATCGCATCGGCGAGGCCGCCGGCACAGCGAGCATAGTGGGCACCGGCACCGTCGGCCTTGTGGGCGCGGCCGCCTGACCGCGATGCAGATGCGTGGTCGGATTCTTGTCATCGCAGGGTCCGACAGCGGTGGCGGAGCCGGCGTTCAAGCTGACATCAAGACCATCATGGCGCTGGGCGGCTACGCCATGACCGCCATCACCGCGCTGACTGCACAGGACACGCTTGGTGTCCACGCCGTCCATGCCGTTCCCACGGATTTCATCCGCCACCAGATCCGCCTGGCGTTTGCGGATATCGGCGTGGATGTCATCAAGACCGGCATGCTCGCCGATGCCGCCACCATCGAGGCGATCGCCTTCGAACTGAAGGCTCAGCGCGTCACGGCGCCGCTGGTGCTCGACCCGGTCATGACAGCCAAAGGCGGCGCCAGCCTGATGGCCCAGCAAGCCGTGGCGATGCTCAAGCAGCGGCTCATTCCGATGGCGGCGGTGCTGACGCCAAATATTCCCGAAGCCGAAGCCCTGACCGGGCTGATTATTGCGGATGAAGCGGGGATGCATCGCGCGGCGCAAACCCTACTGACCCTGGGGGCACCGGCGGTTCTGCTGAAAGGCGGGCATCTCGACGGGCCCGATGTGATCGACGTGCTGGTGACCCAGACCGAAACCCACCGCTATAGCGCGCCGAGACTTCCAGGCCGGCACACGCACGGCACAGGCTGCACGCTCGCCAGCGCGATCGCCGCCGGCCTTGCCCAGAACCTCTCGTTGCCAGACGCTGTGCAGCGTGCCCGAGCCTATGTCCGTAACGCGATTGAACATGCTCCCGGGTTCGGCCAGGGCCATGGGCCGCTTAACCACGCGGTCACGGTCGATACCGTCGCGGTGGGGGCGCTGGCGGCGAGGTTCTGAATTGAACTGGCTACCGGGTGCGCCGAATTGGTGGGGTGCCAAAGCGCACCCCACCCCTGCGACCGTTGTCAGCTGGTATCAGATCGGCAGCTTCCAGGCTGCCGGCACGAGGTTATAACGGCCGCCATCCCGGGTGATGAAGCCGGTGGCGGGGAAGTTGGCGTGGTAGAAACCGACCTGCATCTTGTCGGCGGATACCATGTCGAGCACACGGTGGCGGGTGGCGCGAGCCATGTCCGCGTCCTGGTCGAACATCACGGCCCAGTCCGGATTGCGCACGAACAGCACCGGCACGTTGGTGATGTCAGATACCGCCATGAAGCTGGCATTGCCCGAGTTGATGCTGAAGATGGTGTGGCCTGGAGAGTGGCCCGGTGCCGCGTGGGCGATAATGCCCGGAGCGACTTCCGTCTCCCAGGTGTATAGCGTCACGTCCTTGGCCATCGGCGTAAACACACGCCGCGCCACGTTGAAGTTGGCCTGCAACCCGACCGGCGCCTTGGCGAGGTTGTCGTCGCTCATCCAGAAGTTGAATTCCGGCTCTGGCACCTTGATCTCGGCCTTCGGGAAAACGGGAGTCCCGTCCTTCAGCCGCAGGCCGTTCACGTGGTCGCCATGGAAATGGCTGATGACCACCATATCCACGTCTTCGGGTGTGAAGCCGGCAGCCCGAAAATTCTTCATCCAAATGCCGCTGGTGGGCGCAGCCAGATCGCCGTTGCCGGTGTCGATCACCACCAGCTTGCCGCCGGTGTTGACCACCAGCGTGGTGAACGGGATCTGCACACGATCGGTCGGCATGAAGCCCTCGGCGAGTGCTGCCTGCACGGCTTCAGGCGTGGCGTTCTTCACGAAACCATCGATCTTTGGGAAGGTGCCGTAGCCGTCCGAGATGGCGGTGATCTCGATGTCGCCCACTTTGCTGCGATAGAAAGAAGGCGCCTGCTGGCCGGACAGCGGCACGGCGGCATGGGCCGGCGCCAGGAACGTGGCTGCGGCTGCGGTACCGAGCAGGGCAGTCATCGTGGTGCGACGGGTCATGAGCATGAGGGCGTCCTTTTCATTGCGCGCTGGACATGGTCCGCAACGTTTCGTTTTCCAGCCTTTAGAGTGGGTTTGGCGACCCAATTATTCAAACGCAATTATGGCGTGCTCGGCGCGCAGTTCTTGCGGCCTTGCATTATGCAGTCCTCCAGCACGCTGTTGGCGCGAATATGGCGCTGAATCCACACCCCGCCGACCACCAGAATCACCACCAGGATCAGGGCGCCGATTGCGACTTTCCGGGATGGTTCGGGATCGTTCATCGACTGGCTCCTCGGTTTTACACGGGCTTGTTGACATGGGTGCGACAGGGACGGCAGTTCAGGTTATGCGCCTGTTTTCCGTGATCCTGCTGCTTCTGGCGAGTCTGTTCCTGTGCGGCGTGGCGGCGCCCAGCCAGGCCCAGGCCAGCGCGGTCGATCGCTTCTTTATCACCAGCGACGGCGTGCGGCTGCATTACGCCGATGCCGGATCATCCCGGCCCGGGGCGCCCATTTTGGTGTTCGTGCCCGGCTGGACCATGCCGGGCTGGATCTTCCAGCCCCAGGTGGACGCATTCGCCCGGCGCTACCGCGTGGTGGTGCTGGACCCGCGCGGCCAGGGCAGCAGCGATGTTCCGACCACCGGCTACACTTACGACCGTCGCGGCGACGATATTGCCGAACTGGTCCAACTCCTTTCTCCGCCGGGTGGGGCACAGTTACGCGTCGTGCTGGTCGGCTGGTCGCTCGGCGTGCTCGATTCTCTGGCCTATGTGCACACCCACGGCGACGCCGCGCTGGCGGGAATGGTGCTGATCGACAACTCGGTGGGCGAAGACCCGCCGCCACCGCCGCCGAAGCACCCGTACCAAAAGGCGCCGCGCCAGTCGCATGCGGCGTTCATGGCCAGCTTCGTGCGTTCGATGTTCAAACGGCCGCAGCCGCTGGCTTATCTGCAGCAACTCACCGCGGCTGCCTTGCGCACACCGGAGCAGGCGGCCAACGCGCTGCTCGGCTACAAGGTGCCGCGGACCTATTGGAAGGAGGCGGTCTATGCCACCGCCAAACCGGTCCTGTATGTCGTGCGCCCCGGCTTCGCCGGCCAGGCCGGCAATCTCGCGGCGCACCATCCGGCCGCCGAGACCTTGGTGATGCCGGATCTCGGCCACGCTCTGTTCGTTGACGATGCGCCGCGTTTTAACACCGTCTTGCAGAGCTTCCTGAGCCGGCGGGTGGGCGGGTGAAGGGGCGCGCAGGCATACGCACATTGGCGCCGCTGTTTCTCGTCTCCCTGGCCACAGTAGGCTTCGAGATCGCGCTGACGCGGTATTTCGCCGTCGCGAAATGGTCAGAATATGGCTACTGGGTGATTTCCATCGTGCTGGCCGGCTTCGCTCTGTCCGGCGTGGTGATGGCGCTGGCGCGGCCGTTCTTCACCCGCCATGGCCGCCTGCTGCTGGATTGGCTGCCGGCCGTGCTGGTGGCGGTGGCGGCGGTGGGCTTTCACTTCGTCACCACCAACCCGTTCAATCCGCTGCAACTGCAGAACCAGGCCACGTTCGAGTCGCAACTGGTGCTGATCGCCGGCTACTACGCGGCCCTGTTGCCGTTCTTCTTCCTGGCCGGCCTGTATGTCAGCCTGTGCTTCATCCTCAACGACACCGAGATTGGACGCGTTTATGGCTTCGATCTGACCGGCGCCGGTGCCGGTTCGCTGGCCGCCTTGGCGTTGATGGGCAGCGTGCATCCGTTCATGCTGCTGCCCTGCCTGTTGGTGCCGATGGCGCTGGCCTCAGCGTTCTCG
>JAYTHH010000226.1:0-14332 GCA_043732745.1 Rhodospirillales bacterium | reverse complement strand
ATTCGCCTGTGATGATCCAAAACCCTTCCTTGCTTGGCACGTATGGACATTCGCCTTTTGTCTGCACTTCACACGGCGCGGCTTCTGGCCAGGCTGTCGGTAGCAACTTTAAACTGTCCGACCCGCGCTCTGATTTTATGCCTCTCAGGGCGTGTTCGACCCTGGTGCGGATCGTAAGGCTGGCGAAGTTCCTTTCGCCCACGTCACGTCAAACCGTTGCTGGCGATATTGCCATCAAAAACTTCGCGCGAGACAAGCGGGGCCGCCTGCGCCTTGCTTCGACCAAGCCGAATGTCCGAATGACCGACGCCCTGGAATCAAAACGATGAGCACCACGACCACCGAGCGCCGCGAGGCGCCGCGCAGGATTGGCCGGGCAAGCCCTTTCTTTGCTGCCAAAGGGGTGGATATTCTGATCGGCGCGATCGGCGCTGCCATCGTTCTGGCAGTGGCGACCGTGCCATTGTTGCCGCGTGATCAGGCGATCTTCGCGGTGGGTGCCGCCATCATCTTTCTCGTAGCCAACCGCTTCCCCGGCAAAAGCGTGACATTGTTCCTGGTCGTGCTGTCGCTTTCGGTGACGATCCGCTACCTCTATTGGCGCATGACGGAGACGCTGGATTTCCAGCGTCCATTGGAGTTCGTGCTTGGCACCGGGCTGGTGCTGGCGGAGCTGTATGCCATCGCCACGCTGATGCTTGGCTACATCCAGACGGTCTGGCCGTTGGATCGCAAGCCAAAGCCGTTGCCGAGTGATCCATCCACCTGGCCCGACGTGGACGTGTTCATTCCCACCTACAACGAGCCGATGACGGTTGTGCGCGCCACGATCCTGGGCGCCATCGCGATGGACTGGCCGCGCGAGAAGATGAAGATCTGGCTGCTCGACGACGGACGGCGCGAGGAATTCCGCCAGTTCGCCGAGGCCTGCGGCATCGGCTACATCACCCGCGACAACAACCTGCACGCCAAGGCGGGCAATCTGAACAGTGCCATGTCCAAGACGGACGGCGAGTATATCGCCGTGTTCGATTGCGACCATATCCCAACCCGCGCGTTTCTGCAGCTGACCATGGGCTGGATGGTGGCGGAGCCGAACGTGGCGTTGGTGCAGACGCCGCACCACTTTTACTCTCCCGATCCGTATCAGCGGAACCTGGCGGCCGGCACCCGCGTGCCGTCTGAGGGCAACATGTTCTACGGGCTGATCCAGGACGGCAACGACTACTGGAACGCCTGCTTCTTCTGCGGCTCCTGCGCCGTGCTGCGTCGCTCATCGCTGGACAGCATCGGCGGCTTCGCGGTCGAAACCGTGACCGAAGACGCGCACACGATGCTCAAGATGCATCGCGAGGGCTGGGACAGCGTGTATCTGAAGCTTCCGCTGGCGGCGGGCCTGGCCACCGAGCGCCTGGCGCTGCATATCGGCCAGCGCGTGCGCTGGGCGCGTGGCATGCTGCAGATCCTGCGCATCGACAATCCGCTGTTCGGCAAGGGGCTCTCGCTGGGCCAGCGCATCTGCTATTTCCAGGCGATGGGCCACTTCCTGTTCGCCCTGCCGCGCGTGGTGTTCCTGACCTCGCCGCTGGCATATCTGCTGGCTGGGCAGAACATCATCACCGCGTCGCCGCTCGCCATCACGGCGTATGCGTTGCCGCATATCTTTCATTCGGTGGCGACCAATTCGCGCATTCAGCAGAACTGGCGGCATTCGTTCTGGTCTGAGATCTATGAGACGGTGCTGGCGCTGTTCCTGGTGCGCGTGACGGTGTCCACCTTGCTGTCGCCTCGGCGCGGCAAGTTCAACGTGACGGCCAAGGGCGGCCTGCTGGAAAACGGCTTCTTCGATCTCGGTGCGGTGTATCCGAACCTGATCCTGGCCTTCCTGCTGATCGCTGGCGTGTTCCGCGGCATCGTGTCGGTAATCTTCTTTCACACCGAGACGCTGGTGTTCCAGGCGCTGCTGCTGAACACCATATGGGCGTCGCTAAGCCTGCTGGTGGTGCTGGCGGCGTTGGCGGTGGGACGCGAGACGCGCCAGATCCGCTCACGCGCGCGCATCACATCCAGTATTCCGGTTTCGGTGCACATGCCGGACGGAAGGATCGTTGCTGCGACCACGCGCGACATGTCCCAGGGCGGCGGCGCCATGTTGGCGCAGCGGCCCGAGGACTTCGTGGATGGCGCCGATGTCGATATCGAATTCGTGCTTGGCGACGCGCCGCTCATGGTGCCTGCCCGGGTGCTTCGCTGGGAGGCGCAATCCATGCAGGTTCGTTGGCAGCCGACGTCGATCGAGGAAGAGGCGCGTGTGGTGCAGGCGGTGTTTGGCCGTGCCGATGCCTGGACCGACTGGTCCGCCTTCCCGGTGGATCGCCCGCTTGCCAGTCTATGGCGCGTGCTGGTGTCGATCGGCGGCCTGTTCCGGCCGCGTGACGAGCGCGCGCAGGCCGCGCCTGGCCAGGGCGGCGGCGGCAATCCGGCGGTGGGCGCGCCCCAGGGGGGGCAGCTTGGCGCCCGCAGCGGTGCTGTGGCAGGGCCTTCGACCCTCGCGGTAATGCTGCTCGCCTCGTCTCTGCTTGCTTCGTCTCTGTTGTCGTCGGTTGCGCTGGCGCAGCCAAGCCAGACCACCATTCGCCCGGTGCCTGCAGCTGTGCCGTCCATCGCGACCCAGGCTCCGGTTCCCGCCCCGCCTGCTAGCGTCGCGCCTATGGTGGCTCCCACCGCCCCGGTGGCGAACCCGGCAGTCGCCGTCGACACAGCGCGATCCGGCGTGCGTCGCGTGGTGTTCAACCTGCGCCAGCTCGGTGCATCCGGCGCGCTCGCCTTGCGCGGCACCAGCGAGCTGCAGGGTGTGGAATTCGGCATCCGTGCCGACGAGGTCGTGACCGGCGCCACACTCAATCTCACTGGCGCCACCTCGCCGGCGCTGATTCCGGAATTCAGCAACGTCACCGTGACGTTGAACGAACAATATGTCGGCACCATCCCGACCAACCGCACACAGCCGAACTTTACCTTGGAGATGCCGGTCAGCCCGGTGTTCTTCCAGGATTTCAACCGCTTGAACTTCCGCTTCACCGGCCGTTATACGCCGGAATGCAACGATCCGTTGAGCGGCCTGCTGTGGGCCACGGTCTACGACACCTCCACGCTCACGCTCACGCTCGAGCGGCTGCCGCCGCAACGCGATCTGTCGCGCCTGCCGCTGCCGTTCTACGACTCGCGGGAGCGTTTGCTGCTCACGCTGCCATTCGTGATGTCGGATCAACCAGGCAACGAGGCGCTGAAGGCGTCGGGAATGCTGTCGTCTTGGTTCGGTGGCCAGGCGGCGTTCCGTGGTGCCAATTTCCCGGTGCGCGCAGAGGCGCCGCCCGAGGGCAACGCCGTGATGGTGGTGGTGGCCGGCGAAGGCCGCGGCGCCAATTATCTGCCGCCAATCAATGGCCCGCTGGTAGCGGTCATACCGAACCCCAACGATCCCTTGGCGTCGATCCTGCTGGTGGCTGGGCGCAACGGCGAGGAGGTTGTGACGGCGGCCACCACTCTGGTGTTGGGCAGCCGCGGACTCGGCGGCGATCAGGCGTCTGTGCAGCCGATGACGGTGCCCACGCGCCAGCCGTATGACGCGCCCAACTGGATCGCCAGCGACCGCCCGGTGAAGTTCGGCGAGCTGGTCGATTCGGCTGACCTGCAAAGCTACGGCTACACCGGCCTGCTGCGCGTGCCGTTCCGCTCCGCGCCCGATTTCTACACTTGGCGCGACCGTGGCTTCCCGGTCGATGTGCGCTACCGCGCGCCTCCGGGCCCGATTATCGACGTGGCGCCATCGCGGCTCGACGTGGGCGTGAACGGTATCTATCTGAACACCTTCTCGCTGGCGCCGAACGAGACGCGCGGCTCGTGGTTCTCCCGCCTGCTGGACACCGGTCCGTCGCGGCTTGAGGCGAAGGTCAATTTGCCGGTCTACAACGTGTTCGGCTCGAACGAGCTGCAGTTCTATTTCGACGCGCAGCCGCTGCATCGCGGGGATTGTGTGGCGATTCCGATGGATCTGCGCATGTCCGTCGATCCGGACAGCACGATCGACCTGTCGCGCGGCTACCGCTTCGCGCAGATGCCAAATCTGCAGTATTTTGTGAACTCGGGCTTTCCGTTCACGCGCATGGCCGATCTCTCCGAGACCGCTGTGGTGGTGCCGGAGCGGCCGAGTGCCAGCGAAATGACGGCGTATCTCAACCTGATGGGCCGCCTTGGCGCGCTCAGCGGCTATCCGCCGGTCCGTATGGTGGTGGTGCGGCCGAATCAGACCAGCACCGTAGCCTCCCGCGATCTGCTGGTGGTGGGCACGATGGAGCATCTGCAGGGCGCCAACGACCTGCTGTCCAAGGGGCCGCTGCGGTTCACCGGCAACAAGATGAACGTGGCTGTTCCGACCACCCTGGAGTCGGTGCGTCGCCTGTTCGGCGATCGTGCGGACGCCGAGCGCCAGCGCCTGGCCGCCGGACTGCAGGCGGTGACCACGGGCACCACCACCGTCATCGTGGGCGCCGAAAGCCCGCTTGCCAGCGACCGTTCGGTGGTGGCGATTCTGGCCTCGCGATCGGAGGTTCTGGAAGGCGTGGTGTCCAACCTGCGCGATGTGGACCAGTCCGCGTTGATCCAGGGCGATCTGGCGATCCTGTCGGGCGAACGTACAACGGCGTATCGGGTGGCCGATATCTATACAGTGGGCCGTCTGCCGCTGTGGTTGTATCCTAGCTATGTGCTGCGCGACCAGCCGTTCGGCGTGGTGCTGCTGATGCTGCTGGGCTGTCTGCTAGGCGGTTCGGCGATCTACTGGGCCATGCGCCGGCGAGCGATCGTTCGTCTGGCGGCGACACGCGCCTCCTCGTCCGTGACGCGGTGAGGGGTTGGCCGTGAGCAACGACCTTCAGGGCCTGCGCACCCGTCGCGGCCGGCTGCGGCTGGGGCTTTTCGGAGCCACCATCCTGGCGAGTGGCGCTGCCATGGGAGCGGTTCTCGTCACAATCATGGGCGGCGGACCGACGCAGCCGGTCAAGCAGGACGTGGCGCCGGTGCCGCGCCAGGCTGCGGCGCAGGATCCCAAGC
Organism: Rhodospirillales bacterium; assembly: GCA_043732745.1. Classification (GTDB taxonomy): domain Bacteria; phylum Pseudomonadota; class Alphaproteobacteria; order Acetobacterales; family Acetobacteraceae; genus CAIQQQ01. The sequence goes on along the minus strand of JAYTHH010000226.1, from coordinate 9,220 downwards.
AGTTCCTCCAATCCGCCGAACGCGCCCGCGCCAGGGGCGACACGGCGGCCGCCGTGCGCGATCTGGAGCGGGCCCGGACGCTGCGCAGTCAGCAACTTGGCTTACCGGACGCCGCCCCGGATGACAGCAGTCTGGCCTTTATCAGCCTTCAGCCCGGCGCCGCGCCGACCGCGTCACGCACCGCGCCGCGTGTACTCGTTGCCGCCGCCGGCTCCGGCCAGCGTCCGGCTGCCACGGCGCCTGTCTATGCCGGCGCCGATCTTGGACAGGATGCGCCGGATCTACTGGCCGTGCCGCCCTCCTTGCGGACCGGCGCTTCGGGGAGCGGCGCGCGGCCGACGCCGCTGGCGTCGTCTTCACGCTCAGTTCCTCTCGCCGCGTCCCGGCCAGCCGACAGTACGGCCGATGCCCTGAACGCGCGTCAGCTTGCCAGCCCTTTGCCTGTCAGCAACGTACCCTTGCCGGCGCCGGTCGCACCCGTCGCATCTGGTGGGGCGATGCCGGTGGTGCAGGCCGGTGCCGCGCCGTCTTATCCGGATTACGTGGCGCCCGCCGCGTCCGCGTCACTGCCGGCGGCGCAGCGCTACCAGCCGGAGATGCAGGAGATCCTGCCGAAATACCGCCCGGCGCCACCGCCCGTCGAGCCGGCCTTGGCTTCGGCGGCGTTGACCAATGCCGCTATCGTTCCGCTGGACGCCCCCGGCAGCATCTCCGGATCCGATTTCAGTGCGCCCGGCAGCGGCGATCCGATGCTGCGCGAGATCGACCGCAACATCGTTGATCTGCGCGACTCCCTGGCTCCGGCGGTGCAGGGCGGCTATGGCTTCCGCTATGTCTCCGGAACGAAGGGCCTCGCCCACCTGACCGACGAGACTATCCCAATCGAGGCGGTCTATACGCCCGGTGAGTCCGGCCAGATCAAGGTGACGGTCACGCGCGAGTATCTGAACTCGGGCACCTTTCGGTCGACCGATCTTGGCCTGCAGACCTTCGGCACCATCGCGCTGGGGTTGAGCAAGCCGTTCGTGGTGGGGTCCACCTACGTGCCACCGGCCTATGCCGGCCATCGCCCGGACAACCAGGCGGCGCAGGGCGTGGGGCTGAACGTGGCGTATAGGGACGAGCTTTTCGGCGCGGATATCGGCGCCACGCCGATCGGCTTCAAGGTGCAGAACGTGGTCGGTGGACTTGAGGTCACGCCACAGATCACCGACCGTCTCCGCCTGCGGGTGGGCGCCGGCCGTCGTGCTGTGACCGAGAGCCTGTTGTCGTATGCCGGGACCACCGATCCGCGCACTGGCGCACGCTGGGGTGGCGTGGTGCATGACCGCGGCACGGTCGGCCTGGAATACGGTGACGGCGATCTGGCGGCCTATGTGAATGGCGGCGGCGGTCAGTTGACCGGCAAACATGTGGCCAATAACTCCGAATACGGCGTCTCCGCCGGCACGTCCTATCCAGTGTGGCGCGGTGAGACAGATGAGGTCCGAGTCGGGCTCGATCTGCTGTACGAGGCCTACGACAAGAATCTGGGCTTCTTCACCTATGGCCAGGGCGGCTATTTCAGCCCGCAGCGCTATTTCTCGGCGCTGGTTCCGGTGACCTATCGCGGCAAGTCCGGCGACGATCTCACCTATGAGGTCAGCACCGCCCTGGGCGTGCAGAGCTTTGGCCAGAAGGCCAGCAACTATTATCCGGCGGATCCGGCTCTGCAGGCACAGTTGAACGGGATGCTGCCAGTGGGCGGGCTGCTGGCTACTTTTGGGCGCAAGACCGTCAGCGGTCTGGCCGGCAATGTGCGTGGGCGTGTCGATTACCGGGTGTCGACCAATCTGCGCGTCGGCGGCCAGGTGTCGTTCCAGAAATCGGGCGATTACGACGAGGCGATGGGCTCAGTTTATGCGCGCTACATCTTCAACGGGACAAACAAGCGGTAAATATACGGCGCGGGGCTCAGCCGCCGTTGATGGCGGCCAGCACGATGCCGGGTGTCAGAATCTGCGGCAGCTCGATCGCCGGGGCGCCGCCCGCGGGGTAGAACAGATAAAGTGGCACGCCGTCGCGCCCCCTTGCGGCGAGGAATGCTGAGATCTGCGGGTTGCGACGTGTCCAGTCGCCGGTCAACGTGACGACGCCCTTGCTGGTGAAGGCTTGCTGGACCGCTTCCGGCGAGAGGGCGATGCGCTCGTTCACCAGACAGGTCACGCACCAGGCGGCGGTGAGGTTGACGAAGACCGGGCGGCCCTCGGCGCGGAGGACTTCCAGGCGGTCGGTGCTGAAGGCAGATGCGGTGGTCTCTGCCACAGGTGCCCCGCGGGTCAGCGCGAGCAGCAGCACGGGCGTGCCGAGCACGGCGGCGAGCGCCAGGACAAGGCCGGTGCGGCGGCCCAGCTTGCAGACCCAGGCAGCAAAGCCGACAAGTACAAATCCCACGCCCGTCGCCAGCACGCCGTCGGCGCCCGCCTGTAGGCTGACGACCCAGAGCAGCCAGACACTGGCGGCATACATCGGAAATGCCATCGCCTGCTTGAAGATGTCCATCCAGCGTCCCGGGCGCGGCAGCATCATGGCGACGCCGGGCAGCAGCGTCAGGATCACGGCGGGGGCGGCGAGGCCGAGGCCGAGTGCCAGGAACAGCGCCATTGTCTCGGCCGGCGGGGCGGACAGCGCGGCGGCAAGCGCCACGCTCATGAACGGTGCGGTGCAGGGTGTCGCGACCAGCACGGCCAGCGCGCCGCTGAAGAAGCTGCCGGCGAAGCCGCGGCGCAGCGTGAGAGTCTGACCCATGCCGGCCACGCGGCCGCCGATTTCGAACACGCCGGACAGGTTGAGGCCGACGGCGAACAGCACCCAGGCCGTCAGCGCCACAAAGGCTGGCGATTGGAACTGAAAGCCCCAGCCGACCTCGTGGCCAAAGGCGCGCAATGCGATGACCGCGCCGCCGGTAGCGGCAAAGCTGATCAGCACGCCCAGAGTGTAGCCGGCGGCATGGGCGCGGGCGACGGGTCGCGCCTCGGCCGACAGCCGCGCGATCGCCATCGCCTTCATGGCCAGTACGGGGAAGACGCAGGGCATCAGGTTCAGGATCAGCCCGCCGAGCAGCGCGGCGCCGATGGCGGCCCAGAGAGACGTCGCCTGTGGCGCGGCACCGGGCGCGGCGGTGATCGCAAGCGCGGTCTGTTGGCCGGACGCGTCCACGATGGTCAGCACGCCGGTGAGCTTGTCGCCGGGGCGGAACGCGGTTCCGGTCACCATCGACAGCGTGATGGCGTCGCCGGTGCGGCTGAGGATCTGCTTGCCGGTTGGCACCACGCGGTCGGGCTGGTCGGGGATGAACCAGGCGTCATTGACTGTTTTTGGGAGCAGGCCGCTGCCGCGAAGGGTAAGCGTGCCGCCGGGTTCGATGGTGGCGACAAAGGGCGAGGTGCGTGGGAGGGCGGTGTCGGCCTCGGCGAAAAGTTCTGCCTGGAGGGATGGCGCAGGGGAGCCGAGGGGTAGGTCGAGGCTGAAAGCGGCTTCTTCCGGCACGCAGATATTGCTGCAGATCAGCCAGGATGCGTGAAGCCTGACCGGGCCCTGGCCTGTGGCGCTCACGGTCAGCATCGGCGTGCCGGTGTAGCCGTAGGTCATCAGCGGACCCTCGGGCTGGCGATGCGGCGCGGGCCAGTCGATTTTTCCGACGTGTGTGCCGGCCGGAAGCGTCCATTCGAGCTCCGGCGGCAGGCCAGCGTCGCCCGAATTCTGGCTGTAGATGTGCCAGCCCTCGGTGATCCGGAACCGCAGGCCGAGCCGGTAGGGCACGCCCGGCGCCACCGCGTCGGTGTCGGATACCAGCGATACCGTGGCGCGTTTGGTGACGCTGCCACGGCTTTCCGCTGCCTGGGCCGGGTGCCAGGCGAGCGACGCGACCAGAAGAAGAGCAGGCAGCCATGTCATGCGCATAGCAGCGATATGGGCCGCTCCGCCTCGCCGCGCCAGCCAAACAATGATAGGTCACCCTGGTGAGTCTGCATGACATCGACCTTCCCGTCCGCGATTGCCTGCCCGCGTTGCTGCAGGCGTTGGAGCAGCGGTCCAACGCGGTGCTGATCGCCCCGCCCGGTGCCGGCAAGACCACGCTGGTGCCGCTGGCGTTACGCGCCGCGTCGTGGCTGGGCGACCAGCGCATCGTGATGCTGGAGCCGCGCAGGCTGGCGGCGCGGGCGGCGGCCACCCGAATGTCGGCCTTGATCGGCGAAACCGTGGGCACCAGTATCGGCTACCGCACCAGGCTGGACAGCGCCGTCTCAGCGGCCACCCGCATCGAGGTGGTGACCGAAGGGCTGCTGGTGCGCCGGCTGCAGACCGATCCCGGCCTGGACGGCGTGGCGGCGGTGATCTTCGACGAGGTGCATGAGCGCGCGTTGGACGCTGACCTGGCGCTGGCGTTCTGCCTGGACCTGCAACGCGAGTTGCGGCCGGAACTCCGGCTGATTGCGATGTCGGCCACCGCCGATGGCGCGCGGCTGGGGCCATTGCTGGGGGCCGAGATCATCGAGAGCGCGGGGCGGATGTTTCCGGTGACTGTAACGCACAGCAAGCGCGACATTTCGGGAATACGCGATCTGCCGGAGGCGATGGCGCGGGCCATTCGCGCGGCCCTGGCCGAGCATCGCGGTGATATCCTGGCGTTCCTGCCCGGCATGGGCGAGATCCGTCGCACCGAGCAGGCTTTGGCCGGTTGCGGCGCGCTGGTGTTGCCGCTCCACGGCGATCTGCCGCCTGCGGAGCAGGATCGCGCGCTGACGCCGGCCGAGGGGCGGCGGGTGGTGTTGTCCACCTCCATCGCCGAGACGTCGCTAACGGTGCCGGGCGTGCGGATCGTGGTGGATGGTGGCTGGCGACGGGCGCCGCGGATGGACCCCTCGACCGGGCTTACCCGGCTGGACACGATGCGCATCAGTCGTGCGGCCGCCGAGCAGCGCGCCGGGCGCAGCGGGCGGGAGGCGCCGGGCGTGGCCATTCGGCTTTGGAGCGAGGCGCTGCATCGCGGGCTGCCGGCGTTCGACCGGCCGGAGATCCTGGAGGCGGAGCTGTCCGGCCTGGCGCTGGACTGCGCGGCCTGGGGCACGCCCCCCGCCGGCCTGCCGTTTCCTGATCCGCCTCCGTCCGGTGCGCTGGCTGCGGCAGGCACGCTGCTGGGCGAACTCGGGGCGCTGGCGAACGAAAGAATAACCGATCTTGGGCGCCGCATGGCGCGGCTGGGGGCGCATCCGCGGCTGGCGGCGATGATGCTGGCGGCGGGCACGCCGCCGGAAGCAGCACTTGCCTGCGACATTGCGGCCCTGTTGGAGGAGCGCGATCCGCTGGGGCGCGAGGCCAGCAGCGATATCGGGCTGCGGCTCGCTGCGATCGAGGGCACGCATGACGGCGACCGCGCCACCTTGTCGCGCATCCGGCGGGCGGCCGGGCAGTACCGGCGTCGGTTGGGCTTGCGGGATATAGCCGGCAGCGGCGAGCCAGGCCCGTTGATAGCCGCCGGCTTTCCTGACCGGATCGCCCAGCGGCGCGGCGAGCCAGGCAGCTTTCGGATGTCGGGCGGCGGCGGGGCGAAGCTGCCGTTGGGCGATAAATTGTCGCGCGCGCCGCTTCTGGCTGTCGCGAGCCTGGAGATGAAGCTGTCGGCGCAGATCCGACTGGCGGCGCCACTCGATCCGGCCTGCCTTTATCCGCGCACCACGGTTTCGGTGGAGACCGGGCTCGATCCGACCACCGGCTCGGTGCTGGCCCGAAGGCGCCGGCGGCTGGGCGCGCTGATTCTGGAAGACCGCACCGAGGCGGCCGATCCCGCCGAGACGGCGATGGCATTAGCAAAGGCCGCTGATATCTCGGCGCTGCCGTGGACCGACGCCGCACGGCAGTTCCAGGCGCGCGTCGGGCTGATGCGTCGTTTGGAGCCGGATGCGTGGCCCGATCTGTCCGACGATGCGCTGGCGGCGGACCGTGCCTGGCTGGCGGGGCATCTGCATGGGCTGTCACGGCTGGCCGCGTTGGCGGGCATCGACCTTGCGGCGATCCTGCGGGCGGCGCTGGACTGGGACCAGATCCGCATGCTGGACGGCGAACTGCCCACGCATCTGCCGCTGCCCGGCGGTCGCGCGTCCGTCGATTATACGCAGCCGGTGCCGCTGGCGGAGTCACGGGCGCAGAATTTCTTTGGTCTCCGTGCCACGCCGAAGCTCGCCCACGGCCGGGTGGAACTGCGGCTGGCGCTGCTGTCGCCGGCACAGCGACCGGTGGCGATCACCGCCGATCTCGAAGGTTTTTGGTGTGGTGCCTGGGCCGATGTCCGCAAGGACATGCGCGGCCGCTATCCGCGCCATCATTGGCCCGACGATCCCGCGACCGCCACGCCCCACCGCCCGGATTTGGCTAAAAAATGATGTTGCCTTGTGACGGTGCGATAGCAACGCCATCTCGTTATATTGAGGCGTGTGTGCCCGGAGTCTCTGAATGACCGACCTGTCCCGCCGCCAGATTGCCGTGTTTGCCACCTCCGCCTTGTTCGTCTCTGGGTGTGCCAGCAGCGGCCCGGCCCTGGCGCGCTCCGGGCCGGAGAGTTTCTCGCCGCTGGTCAAGCGTGTACTGCCGGCGGTGGTCAATATCGCTGTCACCGAGACAGTGTCGGGCAACGATCCGTTGGATGCGCTGCCGCTCGAGATTCAACGCCAGTTGCGCGACCGCTTCCGGCGCAACCGGCGGCAGGTACAGGGCGCGGGGTCCGGCTTCATCATCGATGCGTCCGGCTACATCGTCACCAACAACCATGTCGTGGGGTCCGCCGATGTGATCTCGGTGTCGCTGTCCGATGGCACCGAGCTTCCGGCGAAGCTGGTGGGAACCGACGACCTGACGGATATCGCCCTGATCAAGGTGATCAGTCCCAAGCCGCTGCCTTTCGTTCCTTGGGGTGACAGCAGCGCGATTGAAGTGGGCGACTGGGTGATCGCCGCGGGCAATCCGTTCGGACTTGGCGGCTCAGTGACCGCCGGCATCGTCTCCGCGCGTGGGCGGGATATCGGCGCCAGCGCGTTCGACGACTACCTGCAGATCGACGCGCCGATCAATCCGGGTAATTCAGGCGGGCCGGTGTTCAACACGGATGGGCAGGTGGTCGGCGTCAATACGGCCATCGTCTCGCCCAATGGCGGTGGCTCCGTCGGCATCGGTTTTGCGGTGCCGTCGGAGGTCGCGAGCCGCATCGCCGGGGAACTTCGCGACAAAGGGCGGATTGAGCGTGGCTGGCTGGGAGTTTCGGTGACGGATCTGCCGCCGGGCGAGGGCCGTAAGAAGACCCCCGGCGTGGCCATCGCGGGCGTGGACCGGGCTGGCCCGGCGGCAAAATCCGGGCTGCGCGCGGGCGATGTCGTGATGGCGGTGAATGGACAGCCGGTAGAGACATCGCGTGGGCTGATCCGCGCCGTGGCGGCGACAGCGCCGGGCGGCAATGTCAGTCTTTCGGTGCGACGGCAGGGCCGTGATCTCGAAGTGCCTGTGATGGTCGGCCGGCGTCCGGCGAACGATCAAGGTTGAAGGTGAAAGCGCATGCGCATTCTGGTGGTTGAAGACGACAAGGACGTGGCGAGCTTCGTGGTGAAGGGCCTGCGGGAGGCCGGCCACGTGGTGGAGCATAGCGGCAACGGGCGTGATGGGCTGTTCATGGCGGCGAGCGAGAATTTCGACGCCATCATACTCGATCGCATGCTGCCCGGCGGCGTGGACGGGCTGCGGCTGCTGGAGACCCTGCGGGCGCAGAACAACCACACGCCGGTGTTGTTCCTGTCGGCGATGGCGCAGGTCGACGACCGGGTGAAAGGCCTCAAGGCCGGCGGCGACGACTACATGACCAAGCCATTCGCCTTCGCCGAACTGCTGGCGCGGGTGGAGGCGCTGACCCGGCGCGGCAAGTCCGACCAGCCGGCGACGCGTCTGGTGACGGCGGATCTTGAGATGGACCTGCTGTCGCGCACGGTGTGGCGTGCCGGCCAGAAGATCGATCTGCAGCCGCGAGAATTCCGCCTGCTTGAATTTCTGATGCGCCATTCTGGCCAGGTCGTCACCCGCACGATGCTGCTCGAAGGCGTGTGGGACTACCATTTTGACCCACAGACCAACGTGATCGACGTGCATGTGAGCCGGCTGCGTCAAAAGGTGGACAAGCCGTTCCCCAGTCCCTTGATCCATACCGTGCGCAACGCGGGATATATGCTGCGGCAGGAAGAGGTGTGAGCAGGGCGGCCGCTTCGGCGCGGCCGACCGGCCATTTCCTCCAATCCGCCGGCGTTCGGTTCGGTGTGATCTATGCAGCCTTGTTCGGCATCAGCGCCGCCGCACTGGCGGCTTTTTTATGGTGGTCGACCGCAGGCCTGCTCGAACGCCAGACGGTGGCGGCGATCGACCAGGACAGCGAGGCGCTGATCGGCCAGTTCCTGCAAGGCGGGCCGCAGGCCGCGATGGCCGCCATCAAGGATCGCGTTGCCAGCAATATCGACGACGACGCGCTGTATCTGCTGGTGGATCCAGCCTTCAAAGTGATGGAGGGCAACCTCAACACCTGGCCGCCGCGCATGCCTGTCGACGAGGCCTGGGGGCAACTGAAGCTGGACCGTGCCGGCGTGCCGACGCTGATGCAGGTGCATTATTTCGAGCTGCCCGGCGGGTTTCACATGCTGGTGGGGCGCGACATCGCTGTTCGCTCGGAGTTGGGCGTGATGATGGAAGGTGCCTTGCTGTGGGCCGCCGCCATCGCCGTAATCTTGGGAAGTGTCGGCGCCTGGGCGGTGCGCGGGCTGTTTCGCGCCACCATCGCCGATGTGTCGGCCACTGCGATGGCGATCAGCGCCGGCGACCTGTCGCGCCGGGTGCGGGTGCAGGGCCAGGACGATGAGTTCGATCTGCTGGCCGAGACCATCAACGACATGCTGGAGCGGATCAGCCGGCTGATGGACGGGGTGCGCCAAGTGTCCAACGCCATAGCGCATGATCTGCGCACGCCGATCACTCGCGCCCGGACGCGGCTGGAGGACGCTGCCCAGCATGCCCACACCGAAGTCGAGCTTCGCGCCGCGGTGGAGCGGGCGATGGCTGATCTTGATGGCATCGTGGGCGTGTTCCAGGCATTGCTGCGGATTTCCGAGATCGAGGCTGGCGCACGGCGCAGCGCCTTCGCGCCGCTGGACCT
>JAYTHH010000225.1:0-14441 GCA_043732745.1 Rhodospirillales bacterium | reverse complement strand
CGTATTGAGTGCCGCTGCCGCCCGGCAAGCCCTTAGGATTCGCAGGCAGTCTTCATCTGACCAGTCATGCAGCACGCGGATCAACATGTAGATGTCTGCGCCGCGGGGCACGCCATCAAAGAAGGTGCCTCCGGTCACCTCAATGCGCCCGCCCTGGAGGTCGGACGGTCGCACGGCGGCCACGACATCATCGCGATCGAACAGCAGTCCGCGCGGCCCTGGGAAACGTGCCAGGATATGGCGCAACGCCGCACCATTGCCGCCTCCGATGTCGGCAATCAGTGCGGCGTTGGAGAAATCATACCCTGACGCAACCGCTGCGTGTCGGTTGTCGGGAAAGTTTGCCATCATGGCATCGAAGCCACGCGCTTCATCAGGGTGAGTCTTTAGGTATTCGAACCGGCCCATGCTCCATGCGGCCTCGTGCGGCACACCGCCGGTCAATGCGACATCGAGCATCCCCCAGGCACTCCACGATCCCGACGCTGCCCAGAACCGGGCGGAATGATGCATGCTGTTGGGTGTATCCGTTCTGAGCAAACGGGAACGCGGGGTATGCCCGATCTCGCCGTCAGACGTCACCGTGAAGACCCCGAAGGCAGCTAGCGCCCTGAGTACTCTGATCAACGGTTGGGGCTGCGCGCCGGACTGGAATGCCAATGCGTCTATCGTGACATGCGCGTGCAGTGGAATTCGATCGGCGACCCCGAGGTCAGCCACGAGGCGAAGCATGCGCGAGACCTGAAACCCTCGCACAAGTAGATCCAGTGCCGCCCGTTCGTCGTTTGCATCGAGCGAATCTGCCACTAGGGGTCTTCCTGTCTGGAGGTAGCGCGGGAGCGGACGCTGGATCAAGACGTGAGCATTTGGTTCGGCAAATAATAGTAGGCTTTGCCTAAGCTTCTTGGAAAAGAAAAACGGCACCTTTGTCAGTCAATCGGAGAGTGGCGGACTGGAAGGCAGCAGAGACTCCGTCTTCCTTTCAAGCACTCCTGGGATGATCAGAGATGCCAAGCGGAGCGGCCTGTTAGCAATGAAGAGGTCGACCACCGGCTCGCCGTCATACGGTTTGAGTTCGTCGATGACCTCAGCGCCCCAGGTCCCCTCGACGCAATGAGTGCGGTTACCAGTCGCAGGTTCCATTCCCAGTCGCCAGAACGGCCAAGCCGCATCCGAGTAGTCGGGCTTGAGCACATGTGCGACGTTGACAACTGGCCTTCCCGCGGCTCGAAAGGCAGCCGCCAGTCGCTTCGCATAAGGGCTCGTGCCCACGAGGAACGGCAGGTCGATCCCCGCCTCGGGATGTTCCTGGGTGATGTGTGCAAAGCTCCCATCAGGATGAAGAAAACTCATTTTGCACATCAACAATGATCAGTGCAGAGCGAGCAATGTTCACGCCCATACCGTCTTCTGGCATACGCGCTCTCCCACTAAAACGGTCCTTCTACGACCGAATGAGTCGACGGTGAACTATCTGCGGGATCTTTAATAGTGTCGCCCATCGCCCGGTTGGCAGGGATCAACCCTGCATTGGCGGATGAGCCTTGCGAAATTCAAGAATTTTGCACCAGCCGTTCAACCCAACTACCCAATGGCTTGGCAGGTGTGGAAATCCGGCGCGAATGTGCGCTATGGGTCGGAAGCTCCCTGCTGGCCTCACGCGATTAAGGTCCGCTTACCCGCACAACCTTCTCCAAAGCTACCGGTCCGAAATCGGCTACATTCGGCCGAACCGAGGATGTCTGTTTTTCAGCAACTCTGCGGAAACGCAGCCGTGCCGCTTTCCATCAGCGGCAGACATCCAGCCCCGGGACACGACCGAAAATCAGTACTCCGAGAGGTCTCGACCCCGAGATAAATCCCGATCAGCCTTTCTCAAAACCATTTCAGCGTCTTCCCTCAAGCGCAAAGCGCCCCTTCCCTCCTACCCCTATACCTTTCCTATGACATCACCCCCCACCCCCGCTCGAACCCCTATGCCCGAGCGTGCAGTTTAGATCCGTTCATCCAAAGGGTCTTTTCATGCTCGATCTGCTCTACATCGCCATCGGCCTCGCAGGCTTCGCCGTCTGCGTTGGCTACGTTCGCCTGTGCGAATTCCTGTAGGCGCGCGGCAATGAGCCTCGATTATGCGCTCGGCGGCATCGTCGCGCTCTTCCTGCTGGCCTATCTCGTGTTCGCCCTGGTGCGGCCGGAAAAGTTCTAGGAATTCTCCATGACAACAATAGGTTGGGTGCAGATCGCACTCTTCAGCGTGATTCTCATCGCCATCACGCGCCCGTTCGGCGGCGGGTTGGCCTTCCTCTACGGCGAAGGCCGCAAACCGCTCACCGCCATCGAGCGCGGCACCTACCGCCTGCTTGGCGTGAAGGCCTCCGATGAGCAAAGCTGGGTCGGCTACGCCATCGCCATGATCACCTTCAAGGTCGCCTGCTTCCTCGGCCTCTACGTCCTGCAGCGCCTGCAGACCGTGCTGCCGCTCAATCCCGACGGACAGGCCGCCATCTCGCCCGACCTTGCCTACAACACCGCCATCTCGTTCCTCACCAACACCAACTGGCAGTCCTATGGCGGTGAAGGCACCATGAGCTACCTGGTGCAGATGGCCGGCCTCGCGGTGCAAAACTTCGCCTCCGCCGCCGCCGGCATCGCCATGGCGGTGGCCGTGGTGCGCGGCTTCTCGCGCAGGTCCTCAAAAAGCATCGGCAATTTCTGGGTCGATATGGTCCGGATCACGCTCTACGTGCTGATCCCGCTCTCCATCATCCTGGCCCTCGTCTTCGTCTGGCAGGGTATGCCGCAAACCTTCGGCGGGCACCTGGAGCTCACCACCCTCGAAGGCGCCAAGCAGTCGATCGCCATCGGTCCGGTGGCTTCGCAGGAAGCCATCAAGATGCTCGGCACCAACGGCGGCGGTTTCTTCAACGCCAACTCCGCGCATCCGTTCGAAAACCCGACGGCCCTGACCAACTTCCTCCAGATGCTGGCGATCTTCAGCATCGGCGCCGCGCTGACCAACATGTTCGGTCGCATGGTCGGTGACGAACGCCAGGGCTGGGCCGTTTTCGCCGCCATGTTCCTGCTCTTCATCGCAGGCGTCGCGGTTGTCTACTGGTCCGAAAGCCACGCCAACCCGATCCTGGCGTCGCTGGGCATGGATCCGTCGATGGGCAACATGGAGGGCAAGGAGCTGCGCTTCGGCATCACAGCCTCCGCTTTGTTCGCCACCGTCACCACCGACGCCTCCTGCGGCGCCGTCAACGCCATGATGGACAGCTTCCTGCCGCTCGGTGGCCTGGTGCCGCTGGTCAACATGATGCTGGGCGAGATCATCTTCGGCGGCGTCGGCTCCGGCCTCTACGGTTTCCTGATTTTTGCGATTGTCGCCGTGTTCGTGGCGGGCCTCATGGTCGGCCGCACCCCGGAATATCTCGGCAAGAAGCTGGAAGCCCGGGAAATCAAGATGACCATGCTGGCCATCCTCTGCCTTCCGCTCTCTATCCTCGGCTTCACCGCGGTTGCCGTCGTGCTGCCGGGGCCATTGGCCGGGCTACAGGCGGCGGGCCCGCATGGCTTCTCCGAGGCGCTGTATGCCTACACCTCGGCCACCGCCAACAACGGCAGCGCGTTCGCCGGGCTCTCCGCCAACACGCCGTTCTGGAACACCACCCTGGCCATCGCGATGATGATCGGCCGGTTCTTCATGGTGATCCCAGCACTGGCCATCGCCGGCTCGCTCGCCGCCAAGAAGACGCTTCCGGTCTCGGCCGGCACCTTCCCCACCAGCGGTCCGCTGTTCGTGGGGCTGGCGATCGGCGTCATCCTGATCGTGGGCGGCCTTACCTTCTTCCCTGCCGTGGCCCTGGGTCCCGTTGTCGAGCATTTCGCGATGCTTGCCGGCACCCTTTCGTAAGAGACACACAATGAACGACATGTCAGCCCCGCCGCCGGTGGTGGCCTCCAGCCGCCACTCGGCCACCAAGGTGATGGACCGCACCATTCTGGTGCCGGCCATCCTCCAGTCCTTCGCCAAGCTCAACCCCGCCACCTTGTGGCGCAACCAGGTGATGTTCGTGGTCGAGGTCGTCTCGATCCTGACCACCATCCTTCTCATCCGTGACATCGCCACCGGCGCTCCCCACCTGGGCTTTGCCATCCAGATCAACATCTGGCTCTGGTTCACGCTCCTCTTCGCCAACTTCGCCGAGGCCGTCGCCGAAGGCCGCGGCCGCGCCCAGGCCGACAGCCTGCGCCGCGCCAAGACCGATGCCATCGCGCGCCGCATGCTGCCCAACGGCAGCAGCGAGCAGGTTCCCGGCACCACCCTTCGCGTCGGCGACATCGTCCGCGTCGATGCCGGCGAACTGATCCCCGGCGACGGTGAGATCATCGCCGGCATGGCCTCGGTCAACGAAGCCGCCATCACCGGCGAAAGTGCGCCCGTCATCCGCGAAGCCGGCGGCGACCGCTCGGCCGTCACCGGCGGCACCCAGGTGATGTCCGACAGCATCGACATCCGCATCACCGCCGCCGCCGGCTCCACCTTCCTCGACCGCATGATCAACCTCGTCGAAGGCGCGTCCCGCCAGAAAACCCCGAACGAGCTGGCGCTGAACATCCTGCTCGCCGGCCTCACGCTCATCTTTGTGCTCGCCGTCGCCACCATCCCAAGCTTTGCCACCTACGCCGGCGGCTCCATCCCCGTGATTATCCTCGTGGCGCTGTTCGTCACTTTGATCCCCACCACCATCGGCGCCCTGCTGTCGGCCATCGGCATCGCCGGCATGGACCGTCTCGTTCGCTTTAACGTACTGGCCATGTCCGGCCGCGCGGTGGAGGCCGCCGGCGACGTCGACACGCTCCTGCTCGACAAGACCGGCACCATCACCATCGGCGACCGTCAGGCCAGCGAGTTCGTCCCCGTCGGCGGCATCTCGCCGCAGGCTCTGGCCGAGGCCGCCTATGTCGCCTCGCTCGCGGACGAAACGCCAGAGGGCCGCTCGATCGTGGTGCTGGCGCGCGACAAATTCGCCCAGCGCGGCTTGCCGTCGCCTGACGCTGTGTTCGTGAAATTCACCGCCCAGACCCGCATGAGCGGCGTCGACATCGCAGGCCGCCGCATCCGCAAGGGTGCAGTGGACTCGATCCTGGCCTGGGTCCCCAACGCCCAGCCATCGGTTATCCGCGAGATGAACGCCGCAGCCGACCGCATCGGCAATTCCGGCGGCACGCCCTTGGCCGTGGCCGATGGCGACCGCCTGCTCGGCGTCATCCAGCTCAAGGACGTGGTGAAGGCCAATATCCGCGAACGTTTTTCCGAGCTTCGCCGCATGGGCATCCGCACGGTGATGATCACCGGCGACAATCCGCTGACCGCCGCCGCCATCGCGGCCGAGGCGGGGGTGGACGACTTCCTCGCCCAGGCCACGCCCGAGGACAAGCTGGCGCTGATCCGATCGGAACAGGCTCAGGGCAAGCTCGTCGCCATGTGCGGCGACGGCACCAACGACGCGCCCGCTCTGGCCCAGGCCGATGTCGGCGTGGCGATGAACACCGGCACGATGGCGGCGCGCGAGGCCGGCAACATGATCGACCTCGACAGCGACCCGACCAAGCTTATCGAGATCGTGGAGATCGGCAAACAGCTGCTGATGACCCGCGGCGCGCTGACCACCTTCAGCATCGCCAACGACGTGGCCAAGTATTTCGCCATCATCCCCGCGATGTTCCTGGCGTTCTACCCGCAGCTTCAGGCGTTGAACGTGATGAACCTGGCCAGCCCGCAATCGGCCATCCTGTCGGCGATCATCTTCAACGCCCTGATCATCGTGGCGCTCATCCCGCTGTCGCTGAAGGGCGTAAAATACCGCTCCATCGGCGCCGGCGCCCTGCTCAGCCGCAACCTGCTGATCTACGGCGGCGGCGGTATCATCGCCCCCTTCATCGGTATCAAGCTCATCGACCTCGCCGTCAGCCATCTCGGTCTGGCATAAGGAATCTTACAATGTTGCGCGAACTCCGCCCCGCCATCGTACTCATGGCACTGCTCACCCTCGTGACCGGCCTCGCTTACCCCATCGCCATGACCGGTATTTCGCAGGCGCTGTTTCCCAGTCAGGCGAATGGCAGCCAGGTCGAGGTAGACGGCAAGATTGTCGGCTCCGCCCTGATCGGCCAGAATTTCACCAGGCCCGAGTATTTCCATGGCCGCCCGTCGGCCACCACCGACACAGACCCGAAGGACGCGACCAAGACCGTGCCCGCGCCCTATAACGCCATGAACTCCTCCGGCTCCAACTTCGGCCCCACCTCGCAGGCGCTGTCGGACCGGGTGAAGGCCGACATCGCCACCTTGCAGGCCGAAAATCCCGGCGCAGCGGTGCCGGCCGATTTGGTGACGACGTCGGCCAGCGGCCTCGACCCGGACATCTCGCCCGAAGCCGCCGCCTTCCAGGCGCCTCGCGTGGCGAAGGAACGTAAACTGCCGTTGGCCTTCGTGCAGGCGCTGATCCAGCAGCAGACCAAGGGCCGCCTGCTCGGCTTGCTCGGCGAGCCGCGGGTGAATGTGCTGAGGCTGAACATTGCATTGGATGCCCAGCATTGATGCCCTTGATCTGTGACGCGACGTAGATGAATGATCGTGACGGACGGCCCGACCCCGATGCGCTGCTGCAGCAATTGCATCCGCGCATCCGGGGCCGGCTGAAGATCTTCCTCGGCGCCGCACCCGGCGTCGGCAAAACCTTCGAAATGCTCACCGCCGCGCAGGCCCGCCGGCGGGACGGGGTAGACGTGGTTGCGGGCATCGTCGAGACCCACGGCCGCGCCGAGACCGAGGCGCTGCTGGAAGGGTTGGAGGTGCTGCCCCGAAAGCGCGTGCCCTACAAAGGCCGCTTCATCGACGAGATGGATCTCGACGCCCTGCTGGCCCGCAAGCCAGGGCTGGCGTTGGTCGACGAACTCGCCCACAGCAACGCCCCCGGCTCGCGCCACCCGAAACGCTGGATGGATGTGCGCGAACTGCTCGAAGCCGGCATCGACGTCGCCACCACCGTGAACATCCAGCACGTGGAAAGCCTCAACGACGTGGTGGCCTCGATCACCCGCATTCGCGTGCGCGAGACGGTGCCAGACGACGTGATCGACCAGGCAGATGACATAGAACTCGTGGACCTCACGCCGTCCGACCTCATCCAGCGCCTGCATGACGGCAAGGTCTACGTCTCCCAGACCGCCACCCGCGCCGTCGGCAATTATTTTTCGTCCGGCAACCTCACGGCGCTGCGCGAACTCGCACTGCGCCGCACTGCCCAGCGCGTGGACGCCCAGTTGCGCGACCACATGCGCGCCCACGCCATCGCCGGCCCCTGGCCCGCCGGCGAGCACGTTCTGGTCTGCATCACCCGCCGCGGCGCAGACACCGATCTGGTCCGCTACGGACGCCGGATGGCCGAAATGCTCCACGCCCCCTGGACCGCCATCCATGTCGAAACCCAGGCCAACCTATCCGAAGCCGAACGGCTGCGTGTGGCCGACCAGATGCGGCTTGCAGAATCGCTCGGCGCCACCGCCGTCACCATCCCCGGAAGCGCCGTGACGCAGGAGGTTCTGTCCTACGCGCGCTCGCACAACGTCACCCAGATCGTGGTCGGCGCCAAGCCGCTGTCGTCCTGGTGGGAGCGACTGCGCGGCTCGGTGGCGCGCGACCTGATCGCGGCGGCGCAGGATATTCCGGTGCATGTCGTGGGCCATCAGCCCCAGGCGACATCGGCATCAGCGTCGTCATCGGCCATGATTCCGATCGCGAGGCAGGCGTTCCAGTTTCGCCCCTATCTCGGAAGCAGCGTGCTCGTTCTGGTGGCCCTGGGCATCGGCCTCGTGCTGCAGCAATCTCTGACACCGAACAGCGTGTCGCTGGCCTTCCTCACCGCAGTGCTGGCGGCCGGCGCGTGGTTCGGGCTCGGTCCGTCGCTCTATGCCTGCGTCGCCTCGGTGCTGGCCTACAACTTCTTCTTCCTGCCGCCGCTCTACACCTTCGTCATCGCCGACCCCGAGAACGTGGTGGCGCTGTTCTTCTTCCTGGTGGCGGCCCTGATCGCCAGCAACCTCGCCGCCCGCATGCGCGCCCAAACCCTCTCCGCCCGCGCCCGCACCAAGGTGGTCGAGCAGCTCTACCAGTTCACCCGCAAGATCGCCGAGGCGCCGTTGCTGGACGACCTGCTCTGGGCCACCGCCTATCAGGTCGCCGTCATGCTGGAGGTCCGCGTGGTACTGCTGCTGCCGCAGGACGACCGCCTGGAGGTCCGCGCCGGCTACCCGCCGGAAGACAGCCTGGACGAGAGCAACCGCGCCGCCGCAAGCTGGGCCTGGCAGTCCGACCGCCCCGCCGGCCGCGGCTCCGACAGTCTGCCCGGTGCCTCCTGGCTGTTCCTCCCGCTGCGCACCGGGCGCGGCAAGGTGGCGGTGATCGGCCTCGACGCCGACCGCCCCGGCGCCCTGCTCACCCCCGACCAGCGCCGCCTGCTGGACGCGCTGACCGACCAGGCCGCACTGGCCATCGAACGCATCCTACTCTCCCGCGATCTCGACCGCTCCCGCGTCCAGGCCGAAACCGAACGCCTGCGCGCCGCCTTGCTCACTTCCATCTCGCACGACCTGCGCACGCCGCTGGCCTCCATCCTCGGGGCCGCCAGCAGCCTCGAAAGCTACGGCAATCTGCTGGACGACGAAGCAAGAAGCGACCTGCTCGGCACCATCCACGCCGAGGCCGAACGGCTCAACCGCTTCGTGGCCAACCTGCTGGACATGACACGGCTGGAGGCCGGCGCCCTCAGCCCGCGCATGGAGCTGGCCGATCTCGGCGAAATCGCCGCCAGCGTGCTGTCCCGCGCCAGCCAGATCATGTCCGGCCACACGGCAATACTGGACCTCGCACCCGATCTGCCGCAGGCACGTCTCGATGCCGTGCTGTTCGAGCAGGTGCTGTTCAACCTGCTCGACAACGCCGCCAAATACGCCCCCACCGGCACGAGGATCATCCTGCGCGTGAACCATACGAATGAATCGCTGCTGGTGCAGGTGCTGGACGAAGGCCCCGGCCTGCCCGAAGGCGGCGCCGAGATGGTGTTCGAGAAATTCACCCGCCTGCACGGTGCCGACCGCCAACGCCCCGGCACCGGCCTCGGCCTCGCCATCTGCCGCGGCTTCGTGGAGGCCATGGGCGGCACCATCGAGGCCGCCAACCGCGTGGGCGGGCCGGATCCCGCCTTGCCCGGCGCCGTCTTCACCATCCGCCTGCCGCCGATACGGGCGAACGCCGCATGACCGCCCCCTGCGTTCTCGTCGCCGATGACGAACCCGCCATCCGCCGTCTGCTCCGCACCAGCCTGCCGGCCCAGGGCTGGCGCGTGATCGAGGCCAAAGACGGCACCGAAACCCTCGCCGCCATGAAGACCGGCAGTGTTGACGTGCTGCTGCTCGATCTCGGCCTGCCCGATCTCGACGGCCTGGACATCATCCGCACCCTGCGCGCCGGCGGCTCCACCACCCCCATCGTGGTGCTGTCGGCGCGCGACGACGAACGCGGCAAGGTCGCAGCCCTCGACCTCGGCGCCGACGACTATGTGACAAAACCGTTCGGCATGGCCGAGCTGGTGGCACGCCTGCGCACAGCCTTGCGCCACAAGCTGCACCAGGAGGGCGCCGCGCCGATCTTCGTCTCTGGCCGGCTTTCCGTCGATCTCGTGCGCCGCCTGGTGTCGGTGTCCGGCACCGACGTGCATCTGTCGCCGCGCGAATGGGATATCCTGCAACTTCTCGTCACCCATGCCGGCCGCGTGCTGACCCATCGCATGATCCTGGGCAAACTCTTCGCAGCCTCTGGCGACGTGCAGCAATTGCGCGTGTATGTCCGCCAGCTCCGCCAGAAGCTCGAAGCCGACCCGGAACGCCCCACCCATATCGTCACCGAAACCGGAATCGGCTACCGGCTCTTGGTGCAGGACGACAAAGCCGCATGATCACGCTCGAATCGCTATTTCCACCCGACCACGTGCTGGTGCTGCGCCCCCGCGACAAGGCGGCTGCCCTGGCGGAACTGGCGAAGCGGGCCGCAATCCTTCTGGGCACAGCATCGCAGCCGATCGCCACTGCCCTGGTGGCACGCGAGGCGCTCGGCTCCACCGGCATCGGCGCCGGCATCGCCCTGCCCCACGCGCGCCTCGACACAACAGCCCCCCTGGCCCTGTTCGCACGGCTCGAACGCCCGATCGCGTGGGACGCCATCGACCGTCTGCCGGTCGATCTGATGTTCCTGCTGCTCAGCCCGAACGAGCCAGCCGATCAACACCTGAAGATCCTGTCGATGGTCACACGACGCCTGCGCGACCGCAGCCTGGCAGCGAACCTGCGCAGCGCCGCCGGTGCAGCGATATTGCAAAGTACTCTGGTCCAAGACCAATAGGCTGAACGCAGCCCAACATCCTTGGACCCGACGAACGACTTTGCCCTGCGTCCAATCTACGGTGCCTGGTTAAGCACCAACCGCTGCAGATCGCGCTCGATCATCGAGATATCCGCGCCGCTCGTCTCCGCGATCACCTGGCGCCAGTCCATGATGTCGGATACATGGGTCGGGTTGTCGCGCACCAACTCGCGCTTCAGGAACGGAAAACCCGCCACCAGCAACTGGCGCCACATGTCCGATGTCGGGTTCTGCGCGGTCCGAAGGACATAGCCGATGCGCAGGCGGCGGGACTGGCTTCGCCGCACGTTGAGCAGCGGATCAATGTCATCGCTGTCATCTGCGGTGCTGCAGCCAAAGTGGCTTTGGTCGATATCCTGCACGACCGTCTGATATTTCCAGATCGCCGCGCAGCGCAGGCCTGCACGCAGCATCCACTGGGTGATGCCGACCTCGTAGTGGTTGATCACCCAGCGCTTGCTCGGCACCGGGCGAACCTGCACCCAGAACGCCGCCCAGGCCGGGTGGTGCAGCAGCGCGCGGCCGGCGACAAGGAAATAGGATTGCAGGTGATAGCGCGATTGCCAACTGTCGGTGGCGCCCCAAAGGTCGGCCTCGTCGAAATCGATGCGCGACAGCAACTCATCCAGCGGTCGCAGCGGGCCATAGACACTGTCATTGGCGATCACCAGCAATTCGGTGTCGGCCCGCGGCAGGCCAAAATGCTCGAGGCCTTCGCGCATGGCCGTGAAGTCGTAGCCGATGTTGCGACGCACCAGGATGCCGGCGCAGAACGGCTTGACCCGTTCGAGCGCTTCGGCGGCGAGTGCTCCGGCATTGGACACGAACAGCACCGAAAGCCCGGCCTCCTGCAGCCGCGACAGATAATGCAGCACGTAGGGGCGCACGGTCCTGTTGCCGTCATAATGCACGAACAGCGCCACGCGCGGACCCAGCAGCGGCTTGGTGTCAGGCCAACTCAGAACGGCCTGAACATGGCTGCGGCGAAGGCTGACGAGAAAGGCGCAATACGGAATGATGCGCCAGATCAGCGTGTTCCACAACTTGCGCCGCCAGGTCAGAAGGGTGCGGAGGAGCATCAGTTGTCTATCCTGAGCGTTCGGGCCTGAGCGTTTGGGCGAGATCGGGCGGAACCGCTTCACCGGCAGTGGCCATCGCATATGTGACCGCGCCCAGCAATACCGATGCCTCGGCGTCACGATGCAGCCGAACGAGGGCCTGCGCCTCGCCACGCAGCGCCGACCAGAACATCGGCATGCTTTGGGGCTTGGCGGCTTCGGTCAGCCGCGTCCGAATCCAGTTGAAATCTTCATATGCGCGCTGTGTGTCGCCGCCTGGTTGCAGTTCCAGCATGGCACGGCAATAGACGGCATCCTGTCCCTGGCGGTCGCGCGGCGTGCCGAATTCAGCGCAGCCTTCAGCAAGTTCGCGGGCCATGTCGTACTGCGCCGCATTGACGAGCGTCACGAAGGCTTGCAGGCGCAGAAGCTCACGCCGCCCGAAACCGTGCTCGCCCGGGGCAGACGGCAGTGCGGCCAGACGACGAACAAAATCGTCCGGCGGCACAGAAGCGGCGCAGAGCAGGCCCTCGGCTTCGGCGGCCCAGCCGATCGCTTCGCTCATCGGGTCGGCCATACCAAGCTCGCCCACCGCACGCCCCAGACGGCGCAAAGCCTCCTCTGCGATCTCCAGCCGGTGCACCTGCTCGGCCCGCACACCGCCTTGCCCCAGCCGGCTCATCGCATCGGCATAAAGCAAGATGCCGAAATTCAACGGCATCAGCGTGGCCATCCGTTCGAGGCTGCAATCTTCGGTCTCGTCGAACAAATCCGGCCTGTGCAGATCAAGTGCAAAACGCTGATGGCAGGCAGCAGCCAACGTGGCGCGGATGGCGCGGGCCTCGGCCCAGGCACCGGCGTTGACCGCTTCGAGGAAGGCGCGGCCGGCAAATCCCCAAAACAGATCGTCGTCGGGCGCAAAATCGGCGGCGCGGGCGATCAGATGGGCCAACAGGGCCTGCGCGATATCCGCATCGTCCGGCCGCGGCGGCAGGGGCACCCGGCTGGCGGTGGCAACCAGAGCGCCGCCGTCATGTGCAAAACAAAGATGCGGCAGCCCGGCCTGCAACAGCAGACGGCGCAGGCTGTGCTCGGATTGCAGCACCACATGCAGACCTGGTGACAGCAATCCGGCCAACTGGCCCTTGGGCGTTTCGGGTCGGATCGCCACCGCATCGGGCGTTGTCAGTATCAACACGCCGTCGTCGGCCATCGTGGAAACCAGAATGCGCAAGAACGCAGCCGGATCGGACACGTGCTCGATCGTCTCGGCCGCCATCACCACGTCGAACACCCCGCACATCGCGGGCTCGTCGGCGCCGAGCAGGCGCTGCTCGATCAGCAGCCCGAGACGCGTGGCCCCCAATGCCGCGATCCCCGCCGGGTCAATACCCAGGCCGGACCAGCCGCGCGCCCGAATGGCGAAATCCAGTCCGAAACCAAAGCCGCACCCGATATCGAGCAGCCGGGCGCCGGGGCCGTTCGGCAGGCTGGCGATCGGGCGGATCAACTGCGCCAGGCCGGCGCCGTGCTGAAGATACAGCGTGGCCCGTCCACGGGTGAGCATCTCATCATCGGCGTAGTCGGCCACCGCCGGTGCCGGCGCGCCTTCGGGGTCGGTGAAGAAGCGGCATTCGCAGCCCGGACAGGCCAGCAGCACCCAGCGCCGTTGCCGCAGATGCACCGCGCGGAACGCCACCGACAGAACCTTCGGCTTGGCGCCTGCCGCCCCGCAGTTCGGGCAGACCCGATCCATCGGAGCCTCACCCGCCACGGCCCACGTGACCTCGGGTGGCACGGTCGCCGCAGGCGGCGGCCCGGCTGCAATCGGCAATGCCTTCGAAAGCCAGCGCCGAAAACGGCCAGCCGTCACGATCAGTTGCCTTGCGATCCGCGCGACAGCACGACCACGCGCCCCATGCTCTCCGGGCTGGCGGCTTCGGCGAGCACCTGCTCCAGCACGGCCTTGACGCTGATCTCCCCAGCCGCCTGGGCCAGTTCCGGCACCCGCGCCAGCAGATCACGGTTGAGCGCCTCACGCCGCTCCCACAGGCTGCGATACCAATCGATCCGCCCGGCCAGCTGTTCGGCGAGCATGCGGTGATGCTCAACGTAATGCCGCGCCTGGTCGGCGATGGCGCGCGCCGCGTCGTGATTGTGGATCAGGAACAGCAGCTTCTGCTTCAACTCCTCGGCGGAGTGGAACACCATGCCGGTCCGCCCGTCCTCGATCACACGGGCATAGACAGTGGGCGCCGCCAAGGCCACGACACGGGCGGCAGCGGCCTCGAGGAATTTCAGATCTGATTTGCAACGATTGAACACGTTGTCGGCCAGCGGCATGAACGAGATCTCGCTGCCGGCCAGCAGATCCAGATACGTCTCGTAATCGCAGAGCGGCGTGAAGCTTTTGTGCTCGGTGGCCAACGCGTCGTACAGCCCGGCGTCGTTGACGATATGAATATGCAGCCGGTCCCCGGCGATGGCGATCACCTCGTTCAGCGTGTCCAGCCAATCCGGCCAATCGTTCTCGCGGTTCAGCCCGCCGAAGAACAGCGTGATGCAGTCAGGGTCTTTGAAGTTGCCAGGTGCCTGCAACTGGTCGATGGCGTTTGGAAACACCGCAACCTCGGGGTTGCGCTGCACCAGAACCTCCGCCAGAGGCACCGTGCTGGTCTGCACGGCATGGACGGCGCGGAAATTCTGCACGTCGCCTCGCTGCAGCACTGGGATGTAGTCGGGATGGTCGTCGAATTCGCAGATCACCACGAAGCCCAGCGACAGCAACTGGCGCACCGGCACCAGCCCCTCGGCACCGGCCAGCAACGGGCGGTGAAAGATGAAGAATTTCGGGCTGTCGGCGTCGAAATGAGGAATCTCGGCGTCCTGCGTCACGATCG
>JAYTHH010000224.1:0-4695 GCA_043732745.1 Rhodospirillales bacterium | reverse complement strand
TGGGGATGGCTGACGTCGTCCGCCCTACGGTTTGGCAGCTGATCTTGCGACGATCGGGAATGGTTGGGCGTCGTCGGCGGCAATTTTAAAACGGGCATTCTGTTCGTGGTGGCGTTCCTGGGCGAGTTGGCGGACCAGGGGGGGGCGACGTAGAGGCCGAGCTCAAAATTGGTCACCGCGGGCTTGCTGCCCGGGGCGCCGCCGGCAAGGTGCATACGGAACATGCCACTGCCACATAGGAATGCCATGGGTGCGACGGCCTCAAAACGCAAAAAGGGCCGCACGAGGCGGCCCTTTTCGAAAGCAACGGCAAGAACGATCAGCGCTTCGAGAACTGGAAGCTCCGACGCGCCTTGGCGCGGCCATACTTCTTGCGCTCGACCACGCGGCTGTCGCGGGTCAGGAAGCCGGCGGCCTTCAGAATGCCGCGCAGATCGGGCTCGTAGTGCTGCAGCGCGCGGCTGATGCCGTGACGGACGGCGCCGGCCTGGCCGGACAGACCGCCACCGTTGACGGTGCAGAACACGTCGAACTGGTTGTAGCGATCGGCGATCAGGAAGGGCTGCGTGAGAAGCATGCGCAGCACGGGGCGCGCGAAATACACGCCGACGCGCTTGCCGTTCACCTGGATGTCGCCCTTGCCCGGCTTGATCCAGACGCGTGCGATGGCGTTCTTGCGGCGGCCGGTGGCGTATGAACGGCCCAGTGCATCACGCTTCGGCTCGCGCTTCGGAGCAGCCTCAACGCCAGCGGCGGTGGAGACGGCAAGGTCCTTCAGGTCCGCGAGTGTGCGGCTGGCGGGGGCTGCGGTATCGGTTCCGGACATCGTCTCAGACCCTCTTGTTCTTGGAGTTCATGGCGCCGACATCGAGCGGCTTGGGCTGCTGGCCGGCATGCGGGTGCTCGGCACCGGCATATATATACAGATGCTTCATCTGGGCGCGCTGCAGCGGGCCGCGGGTGATCATCCGCTCCACGGCCTTTTCCAGCACACGCTCGGGATGCTCGCTCTCGAGGCGAGACTTCAGCGTCCGGCCCTTGATGCCGCCGGCATAACCGGTGTGGTAGTAGAATACCGACTGCTCAAGCTTGTTGCCGGTGACAACCACCTTGGCGGCATTGATGATGACGATGTTGTCACCGCAATCGACATGCGGGGTAAACACGGGCTTGTGCTTGCCGCGCAGCCGGGCGGCGATGATCGAGGCGAGGCGGCCGAGCACCAGGCCCTCTGCGTCGATCAACAGCCAATCCTTCTTTACCTCCGCCGGCTTCAGCGAGGCTGTGGTCTTCATCATTGTGTCTGTCCTTCTCGTCGGATCGTGTCGACGTGCGCACCGGGACGAACCCGGCCCAATAGGCAGCGGGATATGCCCAATGGCGCAACCCAGGTCAAGCACTGATGATGTGGTATTTTGATACCACATGTTTGCCGAAGCTCCAATATGCCGCTATCACGTTGTTATGCAAGCAGAAACCATCAACACGCGAGACCCTGTCCATGTCATCGGCGCCACCGGGCGCTCCGGCCAGGCGGTGTGTCGCGCGTTGCTGGCAGTGGGAATCCCCTACGTCCCACTGGTCCGCAGCCTGGAGCGCTGGGCCGAGACCGGCCTTCCCGGGAAGGCGCAGGTCATCGACCTTACCGATCATTACTCCCTCAGCTCGGCGCTGCACGATGCGTTGCGCCTGGTGTCCTGCGCCCACGCCCGCCATACCCAGGCTTTGATCGACGCCACCGTTTCAGATGTCCTGATGGTTCTGATGGGCAGCACCCGCCGGTACACACGCTGGCCCGATTATCACGGCATGGGCGTGATGGAGGGGGAGCGCGTGTTCGTGGGCTCCGGCCGCCCAGGCGTGATGCTGCACCCGACCATGATCTATGGTGCCCAGGGCGAAGACAACGTGCAGCGCCTCGCCGCCCTTCTTGCGCGCCTGCCGGTGGTGCCGCTGCCCGCTGGCGGCCACGCCCTGGTGCAGCCAATCCACCAGAGCGACGTCACGCGCAGCATCCTGGCCGCCTTGGCCCGCAACTGGCCGGAGCCAGAAGTCATCGTGATCGCCGGGCCGACCGCCCTGCCCTACGCCGATTTCGTGCGCGAGGTCGCTGAAGCCGCCGGCCTCAAGCTGTCGCGCATCCTGAACATGCCAGCAGCCCTGCTGATGGCGGCGGCGCCGTTCACGGGCTTTATCCCCGGCATTCCCACAATCGGCCGCGACGAGGTGCGCCGCCTTACCGAGGACAAGGCCTTCAGCATCGGCGCGATGGTCAACCGATTGGGCGTGGCCCCCATCCCGCTCGCCACAGGTCTGGCGATCACCTTTGGCTGATCAAGCGGTCTTCAGGGCAAGATGCCGAGTCATCGGCTCCAAATCCCAGCCCAGCCTCGTCCAGCCGGGCGTTGAAGCAACGTTACAAGAAAAAAATATAAAAGGGTGATAGTTCCCAGATCTACAGTCCGAGATACGCCCGCCTGACATCCGCATCACCGGCAATATCGGCCGCCGGCCCCGACATCACGATCCGTCCGGTTTGCAGCACATAGGCGCGATCGGCAATCCCCAGCGCCTCCGCCAACCGCTGCTCAACCAGAAGAATGGTCAGCCCAAGATCCCGAATGCGCTGGATGGCGGCGAAGATGTCGTCCACCAGCTTTGGCATAATGCCTTGGCTCGGCTCGTCCAACATCAGCAGACGAGGCTGCGACATCAGCGCGCGGCCAATCGCCAGCATCTGCTGCTCGCCGCCCGACAGCGTCTCCGCACGCTGCCCGAGACGCTCCTGTAAGCGGGGGAACAGGCTGAACACAAGCTCCAGCGGCTTGAACCGGTCCGGCCCCTCGATCGCGTAGGCACCAAGCCGCAGATTGTCCTCCACCGACAGGCGCGGAAACAGCCGGCGTCCCTCGGGCACCAGCCCGATGCCGGCGCGCGAGATCATATGCGCCTTCATCCGCCGCAGATCCTGGCCGTCGAACGCGATGGTCCCCTCGGTGGCCACCAGCCCCGCGATGGATTTCAGCAAGGTCGTCTTGCCCGCCCCGTTGGCGCCGACCACGGCCACGATCTCGCCGCGTGCGACATCGAGCGAAACACCCTGCAACGCCTTCAGCCCGCGATAGGACGCGGACAGGCCTTCAATGCGCAGCATAGCGGTCACCCAGATAGGCCCTGATCACGTTTGGATTCTTCACGATATCCGTGGGCAGCCCGATGGTCAGCACGCGCCCGAGATTGAGCACCACGGCGCGCGACACCAAGGGCAGCACCACCTCCATCACATGTTCAACCATGATGATGGTAACACCCCGCGCCGCAACATCCCGCACCAGTTGAACGCCGCCCTGCGCCTCGGTGGGGGTGAGGCCGGTGAGCATCTCGTCGAGCAGCAGCAGCCGTGGCTCGGTGGCCAACGCACGCGCCACTTCAAGGCGACGCTTCTCGGCCGGGCTGAGCAGATGCGCCGGTGCCTCGGCCTTCGCCGAAAGCCCACAGAACGCCAGCACGTCGTAGGATTTACGCATCGCCTCAGAAGTTGATCCCGTGCGCGAAAAGGCGCCGACCATTACATTTTCCAGCACCGTCATGCTCTCGAAGCTGCGCACCACCTGGAAGGTGCGCGCAATCCCCGCTTCGGCACACGCGAACGGCCCCAATCCCGAAATGCGTTTGCCTGCCAGCAGGATCTCGCCCTTGTCCGGCGACACCTCGCCCGAGACGGAGTTGAACAAGGAGGTTTTGCCGGCGCCGTTCGGACCGAGCAGACCCAAAATCTCACCCTCGGCGACATCGAAGCTGATATCCACATTGGCCGCCACACCGCCAAAACTTTTAGAAACCGAGCGAACCTCAAGCAGCGCCATGGGCACCCCTGCTGAACAGGCTGACCAGACCCTGCGGCCGAAACAGCGCAACACCCATGATCAGCGCGCCATACAGCATGAGATCAACACCCGATCCGGAACTCCCCAAATAGGAGCTGGACAGTTCGCGCAGCGGGATCAGCACGGCCGCCCCGATAAACGGCCCCCACAAGGTGCCGACCCCGCCCAGCACGGCGGGCAGCACGATCAGGATGGCCATTTGGCCGGAGAGAATACTGTCCGGATCGATGTAGCCGACATATTGCGCAAAGATCGCCCCACCCACACCGGTCAAGAATCCACTGATGGCAGCTGCGATCATCTTGGACGAGAAGATCCGCACCCCGAGAGCGCGCGCCGCCACCACGTCGTCCTTCACCGCCCGCCACGAGAAGCCCCAGCGCGAGCCTTCGATCCACCACGCCACCAGCCAGGTGACCGCGGCAAAGCCGAGCACAAGATAAAGATACGGCAACTTCGCCGTACGGAACTGCAGGTTCAGGATGCTCTCGCCGCGAAACGGGATATAGATGCCGGACGCGCCCCCGATCCATTCCCAGTTCAGCGCCAGCAGATAGCCGATCTCCTGCACCACCACGGTGGCAATGGCGTAGTAATGGCCAGACAGCCGAAAGCACGGCCACCCCACCAGCAACGCCATCAGCGCCGCCAGCACGCCACCTGCCAGCATGCCAACCGGCGGCGGAATATGCGGCCCCACGAACAGCATCGTGGAAACATAGGCGCCGACGCCGAAATACAGGGAATGACCCAGCGAGATCTGCCCGCAATAGCCGCCCAATATGTTCCAGGCCTGCGACAGCCCGGC
>JAYTHH010000223.1:0-4695 GCA_043732745.1 Rhodospirillales bacterium | reverse complement strand
GCGGCGTCCACGATATCCGACAGGCTGATATCCCGGCGCGGCCGACCCAGGCGGTAGCCGCCGCGCGGGCCGCGCACTGACTCGAGCAAGCCGGCGCGGGACAGGGTCTGCAGCAGCGGCTCCATCCCGCGGCGCGCCATGCCCAGGCGTCCGGCCATGTCCGACGCGCTGACGGTGATGGCCCGGCCGGCGTGGAACGCCACATCGAGCATAATCGTCACGGCCACCATCGCGCGATCTCGGCGTATCAGCATTCACGGATCCCCTTTGGCGGGACATACTTAACCACGAAACATTTATGTGATACTGTCACGCGATGAACAAGTCATTCGCCCTGGCGTCCTCATCTCCGTCGCACGTGCCGGCACGCGGGCGGATCTATGGCAGCATCCTGGAGACGGTGGGCGCCACGCCGCTGGTGCGGATCCCGCGGATATCAGCGATCGACGGGCTTCGTGCCAACGTGACAGTGAAGCTTGAATTCTTTAACCCGCTGGGGTCGGTGAAGGACCGTATCGGGCTGGCGATGATCCAGCAGGCCGAGTCAGAAGGGCTGATCGCGCCCGATCGCTCGGTTCTGGTGGAGCCGACATCGGGCAATACCGGCATTGCGCTGGGCTTCGTGGCTGCGGCGCGCGGCTATCGGCTGATCGTGACGATGCCGGAGGGGGCGTCGATCGAACGCCGCAAAATGCTGCGGCTGATGGGGGTGGAAGTGCAGTTGACGCCGGTGCGGGCCGGGATGGCTGGTGCCATCGCGCGGGCCGAGGCCATTCTTGCCAACACACCTGGCGCCTGGATGCCGCGGCAGTTCGACAATCCCGCCAATCCCGCCATTCACGAGGCAACCACTGCAGAGGAGATCTGGGCCGACACGGCCGGCCTAGTGGACATCGTGGTGGGCGGTGCCGGCACAGGCGGCACGCTGACCGGTATCGCGCGCCGCCTCAAGCCACGCCGGGCGGGATTGCAGGTGTTTGCCATCGAACCGTCCGAAAGTGCTGTCCTGTCCGGCGACGAGCCGGGGCCGCACGGGCTCCAGGGGATCGGACCGGGGTTCCAGCCGACCAACCTGGCGCTGGAGCTGATGGATGGGGTGATCCGCGTGTCCGAACGCGAGGCGGTGGCGATGGCGCGACGCTGTGCGCAACTCGAGGGGCTGCCGGTTGGGATTTCGTCCGGTGCATCGGTGTGCGCCGCAGTAGATCTGGCGTTGCTGCCCGAGAACGAGGGCAAGCTGATCGTTTGCATCGCGGCATCGTTTGCCGAACGATACATGTCCACGGCATTGTTTTCGGGGTTGTAGGCAGGAAAGCCCCTTTGCAAGGCCGAACTGCTCTGCTTGCATGACGGCGACAGTTCGGAGATCGCGACATGGCTCTCAAACGCATCAGCCTTCTAGGATTCGTGCTAGGTGCCCTGATGTCGGCCTCGGGTGCAGCTCAGGCCACCGGTACGTTGCGCTGGGCGCTCGACCAGGACCCCGATCCGTTGGACCCCGCATCTTCCGGCAGCTATGGCGACCGGATCGTCACCAACTGGATGTGCGACCAGTTGCTGGATGTGAACGACAAACTCGATTTTGTGCCAGGCCTCGCCACCGAGTGGGCATGGTCGTCCGACGGACTCGCGCTGACATTGAAACTGCGCGACGGCGTGACGTTTCAAGACGGCGAGCCGTTCACCTCCGATGCGGTGCGCGCCAATATCCAGCGCTATCAGAATGCACCGGAGAGCCTGCGCAAGGCCGAATTGAAGCCGGTGGTGGCGGTGGAGACCCCCGATCGGCTAACAGCGAAGATCATTTTGTCCCGCCCCTATGCGCCGCTGCTGTCGTTGCTGGCGAACCGGCCGGGGACGATGATGTCGCCGCGCATTCTGGGCAAGACGCGCGACGAGATCGTGGCCAATCCGGTATGTTCGGGGCCCTACAAGTTCACACAGCGCGTGGCGCAGGACAGGATCGTGCTGGATCGGTTCGCAGGGCATTGGAACAATGCGGCGATGGGGCCAGACCGGGTGGTCTTCCTTTCGATGGTGGACAGCACAGTGCGGCTGGTGAACCTGCAATCCGGCCAAATCGACATCCACAATCGAGTGGCGCCAACTGATGTGGCCGCGGTAAAGGGCAATCCGAGGTTGCGGCTTCTGGTGTCCCCTTCGCTCGGGTTTCAGCTTTTGACCTTCAATCTGAACCACGGCCCTGACTCGGATAACCCGATCGGCAAGGATAAACGGGTGAGGGCGGCGTTCGAGAAATCGCTCGACCGTGCGGTGATCAACCAGGTGGTGTTCGATGGCGGCTATGTGCCGTCCAACCAGACGGAGGCACCGGGCAGCAAATACTGGAACCCCGCGCTGCCGGTGCCGCCGCGCGATCTTGAAGGAGCGAAGCGGCTGATGAAGGAGGCCGGGCAGACGCGGGTGAGCTTCTCGATGATCATCGGGACCGACTCCGTGAACGCCCAGGTGAGCCAGGTCATCCAGTCCATGGCAGCGGAGGCCGGATTTGATATCAAATTGCAGGCTCAGGATGGCGCCACGATGGTGGCGGCGGCGCGCAGCGGGGCGTTTCAGTCCACCATGAGCATCTGGAGCGGGCGCCCCGATCCGGACGGCAATGCCAGTATCTGGATGTCCTGCGCGGGGTTCCTGAACTGGGGCCATTATTGTAACAAGGAGTTGGACGACAATCTCGCCCGCGGTGCGGCCGAGAACGATCCGGCATTGCGGATGAATTCATACAGGCGTGTGGCCGAGATCATGAATGAGGATCGCGCCAACATCGTGCTGTATCACTTTGCCTATCTGTGGGGCTTGGGAGAGAAGGTCCAGGGCGTTCGCGGCATGCCGGACGGCATTCTGCGGCCTGCGGGTGTACGCATTGTTAATTAGCGTTCTGGAAATCAGCCTGGCGGCATAAGAGAAGGACCGGACAATTCGGAGTTCTCGATGCCCGCCTTTCAGATCGCCATCCTGCCCGTTACAGTGTTCAAACAGAACTGCACCATTCTGTGGGAGACCGAGAGCCGGCTAGCTATGGTGGTCGATCCCGGCGGGGAGCCTGGGAGGATCATCGATACGCTGAACCGTCTCGACCTGCTGCCTGACATGATCCTGCTGACGCACGGCCATCTTGACCATGCAGGTGGCGCGTTGGCGCTGAAGGGCGTGATAGACGCCGCGCGTATCGGGGCGGGCCTGGGCCCTGCGCCGATCATCGGCCCAGACGAGCGCGATCGGTTCCTGCTCGACACGATCGAGACGCAGGCGGCAGCCTACGGGATATCAGGGCTGCGCAACGTGACGCCTGATTGCTTTCTTGTGGAAGGCAATAGCGTCGAACTCGGCGCGCTCCGCTTCGACGTGCTGCACTGCCCGGGCCATACGCCGGGACATCTGGTGTTCGTGGAACAGACGCAGCGATTCGCATTGGTGGGAGACGTGATATTTCGCGGCGGCGTGGGGCGCACCGATTTTGCCTATGGAGACGGGCCGGCACTGATCCGCGGGATTCATGAGAAGCTGTTGCCGCTTGGCGACGATATCAGCTTCGTGTGCGGCCACGGCGAGGGTTCGACCTTTGGCGCCGAGCGCGTGTCGAACCCGTTTCTGCAGGCTGAAAGCTGAAAGGCGGATGGTGGGCGATACAGGGATTGAACCTGTGACCTTCCCCGTGTCAGGGGGACGCTCTCCCGCTGAGCTAATCGCCCATCCGTGTCAGGCTTCTATCCTGCGGCCCCATGACCTGCAAGTGTCACACGGTGCATGTGTGGTATCATGGCCTGATGGCACCGACAGAGCGTGAGAGATTAACTGGCGAATGAAGCCGCAAACGCTGGAAGACGACGCGCCACAGCCTTTGGCGCCACCCGTCGTTGTGCTGCGGCCGACGCTGCATTTGGCCCCCGTGGTGTTCGCCTCGCCGCATTCCGGTCGCAATTATCCGGCGGAATTCGTGGCCTCGACGCGCCTGGACCTACCGGGACTGCGGCGCAGCGAGGACAGTTTTGTCGATGAGTTGTTCGATGCAGCACCTGGGCTGGGGGCGCCGATGGTGGTGGCGAATTTCCCGCGGGCCTTCTGCGACGCCAACCGCGAGGCTTGGGAGCTGGACCCCGCGATGTTCTCGGGCAGCCTGCCGCATTGGGTGAACACCACCAGCGCGCGGGTTGGGGCCGGACTCGGCACGATTGCGCGGGTGGTGGCGTCGGGTGAGAGCATCTATCGAGGCAAATTGGATTTCGCCGATGCCGAGGCGCGGGTGGCGGGCTGCTGGCAGCCGTTCCACGACGCGCTGCAGGCCGAGATCAAGGCCACCAGGGCGCTGTTCGGACGTTGTCTGCTGATAGATTGCCATTCGATGCCGGGCGCCAGCCAGCGCTGCGGGTCGCGGGCGCATGTGATTCTGGGGGATGCCCACGGCACCACCTGTGCGCCCCGCATTGTCAGGCGTATCGAGGACCGCTTGGCCGGATTCGGCTGGCGGGTGCGGCGCAACGACCCTTATGCCGGCGGCTACATCACCCGCAACTACGGCCGCCCACGCGAAGGCGTGCACGCGCTACAGATTGAGGTGTGCCGATCGCTTTATATGGACGAGCAACGCATCGAGCGGCTGGCCGGGTTTACGACGGTGAAGGCGCGATTCACGCAGCTGATGGCGGAGCTGATGGCCGAGAGCGGCTTCTTCGA
>JAYTHH010000222.1:0-4698 GCA_043732745.1 Rhodospirillales bacterium | reverse complement strand
GCCGAGCACGCGGGGCGTGCCGTCCTGCTCGATGCGGCCGATGATGCAGGCGATTTTGGTGGTGCCGATGTCGAGCACGCCAAACGGGCCGGACGGGCGTGCCACCATGCGCTGGCGGGCTCGCGGCTCCGGCTGTTCGGGCAGGGTGGACTGACTCGGCCGGCTGCTGCCTTCGCCTGATCCACTCAGCAGATTGGCCTGGCTGTGGATGGCGTTCATGTGGCCCTCCTCGGCTGCGATGTGGCGGGCTTCACCGGCGTGGCCACCCGGTCCGCACCCTGGCCGCAGGGGCCCTCGGCCATCGGGCGCAGTCGAAGGCGATCGGGCAGGCGCAGGTCGATCTCCTGAAGCGGCCGGTCGAGGAGCGCTTTGGTGGTCTGCAACTCTGCCAATTTGGCAAGTGCCGCTGGCTCGGCGCCCTCGGGCAGGAGCACGTTGGCGCCGCTGGTCATGCAAAGATCCCAACGCCGCTCGCCAACGCGCACCGCCGCGACCAGCCTGCCCTTAAGCACAGGATACTCATTGAAGCTCTTGATCAGGCTGCCGGCCGCCAAGGGCGCTCCCACACCCACCACCAAAGGCAGCTTGTCGGCAAAGTTTGTAATATCGCTGTCAGTGACGATGTTGCCGGCCTGGTCGATGAGGGTGAACTTGCCCTGGTTCTGCCAGACGGCGAACGGGCGGCGTTCGTTGAGCAC
Organism: Rhodospirillales bacterium; assembly: GCA_043732745.1. Classification (GTDB taxonomy): domain Bacteria; phylum Pseudomonadota; class Alphaproteobacteria; order Acetobacterales; family Acetobacteraceae; genus CAIQQQ01. The sequence continues at coordinate 4,000 of JAYTHH010000222.1, read as the reverse complement.
GACACGGATCTTGTCTGGCAGCACGCGTTCCACGATGGCCGAGCGGACCCAGGCGATGCTCTCGATGCGGGTACGCGCGTCGCTGATCGAATAGGTGAGAATCGGGCGGCCTGGAATAGCGCCAATGGCAGCTGTCAGCAGCGGCTCCGGTGTCTTTTCGCGGCCGATGATCTGCACCGTGCGGATGGCCAGCCCGGCATCCGCGCTGATGCGGCCAAGACGATCGCTGAGCGACGGGCCGCGGCCGATCGTGCTGACGGCCACGAAACCGGCGATGAACGCCACCACGGCGATAGAGGCGAACGCCGTCGGGCGCAGCAATTTCCGCTGACGCCGCCAGAGAAGTTTCCAACGACCCGGACGATCCGGCAGCGGCTTCGGGGCAAAGCGGGGTTTTACGCGCGGCATGCGGCGTGCTCCACCATCCAGCGGCAAAGCTGTGGAAAATCGATGCCCAGGAACGCCGCCTGCTCCGGCAAAAGCGAAGTGGGCGTCAGGCCAGGCTGGGTGTTTACTTCCAACAGCACCAGCCGCCCCGGCTCGCCCCCAGGGACGCATTTGGTGTCATCGTAGCGGAAATCCGAACGGCTGGCGCCGGCACAGCCGAGTGCGCGATGCGCCGCCAACGCGATGCGTAGTGCCTCGGCGGTGGCGAGCGGATGGATCTGCGCGGGAACCACATGGCTTGAGCCGCCATCGGCATATTTCGATTCGTAGTCGTAGAACGCCTGCGACGCGATGATCTCGGTAACCGCCAACGCACGGTCGTCCATCACGCCCACCGTCAGCTCCCGGCCAGGGATGAATTCCTCCACGATGGCGGTGCGCCCGAAGCGCCAGGTGCAAGCCACCGCAGCCCGGCGATTGTCGCCTTCGCGAATGATCTCGACGCCCACTGACGAGCCTTCGTTCAAAGGCTTGATCACATATGGCAGTTTCAACGGGTCGGCATCAACCAGCGAGGCCACCTCATAGAGTCCGCCGGGTGCGACCGGCAGGCCAGCACTGATGAAAATCGCCTTTGCAGCGGCCTTGTCCATCGCCAGCGCCGAGGCGCGAACGCCGGAATGTGTGTAGGGGATGTCCAGCCAGTCAAGCACGCCCTGGATCGCACCATCTTCGCCGAAGCGGCCGTGCAGGGCGTTGAACACCACATCCGGTTTTGGCATCAGCGCCGCAAGGGTCGTGTGCAGATCAGGCCCAACCTCGATCGGCGTGACCTCGAAGCCCGCGCTGCGCAGGGCCGCGATCACCTGCCGTCCGGAGGAAAGGCTGACCTCTCGTTCAGCGGAGATGCCGCCGTAGAGAACCGCCACGCGTTTCATGACGAGGCCTCCGTACGAATTTTGACGCCAACTCTGCGAATTTCCCAATGCAGGTCGATCCCGCTGCTGTCGCGGACGCGCCGGCGAACCTCCTCGCCGAGGCCTTCGATATCAGCGGCCGTGGCGTCGCCCATGTTGAGCAGGAAGTTGCAGTGTTTATCGGACACCATGGCACCGCCGCGTGTCAGCCCGCGACATCCGGCGCCGTCGATCAACTCCCACGCCTTCTGCCCCTCGGGGTTGCGGAAGGTGGAGCCGCCGGTGCGCGAGCGGACCGGCTGGGTGGCCTCACGGCTGGCACGGATGTCGGCCATGCGGGCGGCAATTGCCGTAGGTTGGCCCTTCGGCGCGCGGAAGCGCACACGAGTCACGACAGCGCCCGCCGGTAGAGCCGCGTGCCGATAGGCGAAGTCGAGGCGGGCGGCGCTGAGAGTGACCAGCTCGCCTGTACGCGTCACGACCTCTGCCCAATCGAGAACATGCGCGACATCGCCGCCATACGCGCCGGCATTCATCGCCACCGCGCCGCCGATCGTGCCGGGAATGCCCGACAAAAACTCCAATCCCGATAATCCTGCATTGGCGGCATGTTCCGCCACCGTGAGGTCCAGACACGCAGCTCCAGCCACGATGCCGTCAGCCTCGACCACGATGTCGTTGAACCCCCGTGCCAGCCGGATGACCACGCCGTTGATGCCACCATCGCGGACGATGATATTGGACGCGACGCCGATCACCGTCACCGGAATTTCATGCGGCAGTGCCTTCAGGAAATCACACAGATCCTCCGCATCAGCCGGGCGCACAAGCGCCTCTGCCGGGCCGCCGACGCGAAACCAGGTCGATGGCGCCAACACCACGTCTTCCTGGATACGGCCGCGCAACGAGGGGATGTGCGCAATCATCGACGTGGCGCCTGCAACGCCTGCAACTGCACCGGCAGCGCATGCGCCCAATGGGTGATATTCCCCGCACCCAGGCAGATCACGAAATCGCCGGGCTTGGCGATGGCGTGGATCATCTCGGCCAGATGCTCCGGCCCAGGCAACGGCACCACGCTGCGATGGCCGCGGGTGCGCAATCTTTCTATCAGCGCGTCGCGGTCGATGCCCGGGATCGGCTGCTCGCCGGCGGCATAGACGTCGGCGATGATGACGGTGCCTGCATCGTTCATGCAGGTGCAGAATTCCGCAAACAGCGAATCGAGCCGCGTATAGCGATGCGGCTGCATGACTGCGATCACGTCGCGAGCCCCGGCCTGTCGTGCGGCCTTCAGCACCGCCATGATCTCGACGGGGTGATGGCCATAATCGTCGATCACCGTGATCCCGTTGGCCTCACCGGTCTTGGTGAAACGCCTTTGCACGCCACGGAAATTCAGGAACGCACTGCGTAGAGTGGCGTCGTCGATCTCCATCTCGATGCCGATGCTGATGGCGGCGAGCGCGTTGGAAACGTTATGCGCACCCAGCATCGGTAGCCGGAACGGCCCCATCCGCCGCGTCCGCCCGCGCGCCCGATCGGCGATCTCCACCTCGAAGGTCGCCCCCATGCGGTCCATCACCAGGCGGTCGGCGCGCACATCGGCCTGCGGTGAAAACCCATAGGTGATCACGCGGCGATCAGACAGGCGAGGGATCATCTGCTGCACGCTGGGATGATCGATGCACAGCACCGCGAACCCGTAAAACGGGATGTTCTGCACGAACTGGTCGAACCCGGCGGTCATCGCCTCGGCGGTGCCCCAGTGATCGAGATGCTCAGGGTCGATGTTGGTGACAACGGCGATGGTGGCGGGCAGGCGCAGGAAGCTGCCGTCGCTTTCGTCGGCCTCCACCACCATCCACTCGCCGGCGCCCATGCGGGTGTTGGAGCCATAGGCGTTGATGATGCCGCCATTGATGACGGTGGGGTCGAGATGCGCTGCTTCCAGCACCGCCGCCACCAGGCTGGTGGTGGTGGTCTTGCCATGCGTGCCGCCGACGGCGATCGCCCAGCGCAGCCGCATCAGCTCGCTCAGCATTTCCGCCCGCCGCACCACCGGAATAAGCCGTGCGCGTGCGGCGCGAACCTCGGGATTGTCGGGCTTCACGGCGGTCGACGTCACCACCACGCGAGCATTGCCAAGATTGCTCTCCTGGTGGCCGATCGAAACCGGAATGCCCTGCTCGCGCAGCCGCAGCACGTTGGCACTTTCGGATATGTCACTGCCCTGTACGCTGTAGCCGAGCGTGTGCAGCACCTCGGCGATCCCTGACATGCCGATGCCGCCGATGCCCACGAAATGCACGACACCAATGGAGAGGGGCAGGGCTCTCATGGCGCATTCTCCTGATCGTTTATGGTCTGTTCGACAAGATCGGCCAGCCGCGATGCCGCGTCGACACAGCCGAAACCAGCCGCGGCTGCCGCCAGCGGCGCCAAAGTTGCGGGTGTCTCGATCAAGGGTGTGAGAAAATCCGCCAGATCGGCGGCTAACAAAATCGACTGGTGCATCATCCACGCGCCGCCGGCATCGGCCAGTGCCTTCGCATTTGCGCGCTGGTGGTCGTCGATGGCGCTGGGCAGCGGCACCAGGATCGACGGCCGTCCGATGGCTGCGAGTTCGGAAACGGTGGAGGCGCCGGCGCGGGCAATCACCAGATGAGCGGCATCCAGCAGGTCCGCGATATCAG
>JAYTHH010000221.1:0-35093 GCA_043732745.1 Rhodospirillales bacterium | reverse complement strand
CGACAGCGCCTGCACGCCAAGCCCGATGCAGGCCTCGTCCGGCGAATACGCCGAATTGTGCAGCCGATCGGCCCGCCCAGGCGCGCCCGAGCCGATGCCGAGCTGGAACGCCGGCAGAACCTGTGACATCAGCGCGAAATCCTCGGCCCCCATGCTGGGCTCGGTGCGATGGATGACATCGCCGAGTTGCAGGCGGACGGCCGCCACCGTCGGCTCCAGCACGCGGTCGTTGTTCAGCATCGCCGGCACGCCCCGGGTATAGGTGACATCGCAGCGCACCCGCATGCCCTCGGCCATGCCCGCGCAGAGCCGGTGGATGGCGGCTTCGGCGGTGTCCTGCGCCTCGGCATGCAGCGTGCGCACCGTGCCTTTGAAGGTGACGGTGTCGGGGATGATGTTGGCCGCGACGCCGCCATGGATGGCGCCCACCGTCACCACGACCGGATGCAGCGGCCGCACCTCGCGCGAAACCACGGTCTGCAGCTGCGAGATCAGTTGGGCGGCCGCCACGATGGGGTCGACCGCGGCATACGGGTGGGCGGCGTGGCCGGATTTGCCATGCACCACCACCTCGAACGTGTCCGCCGCCGCCAGCGCCGGGCCGGGGCAGAAGCCGAAGCTGCCCACGGGCAGATGCGGATAGTTGTGAAAGCCCAGAGCCATGTCGACATGCGGGGATTCCAGCACGCCTTCCGCGATCATTTTCTCCGCGCCGCCGATGGCCTCCTCGGCCGGCTGGAAAATGAGCTTCACGCTTCCGGCCAGCGACGGCGCCAGTTCGGCCAGCACGGCGGCGACGCCAAGCAGCGTGGTGGTGTGGATATCATGGCCGCAGGCATGCATCAGGCCGGGGATGGTGCTGGCGAACGGCAGCCCGCTCTGTTCCAGGATTGGCAGCGCGTCCATGTCCGCACGGATGGCCAGGACCGGGCCGGGACGTCCGCCCTGGATCATCGCGACCACGCCGGTCTTGGCGATGCCGGTGGTATGCGCGATGCCCAGGCGAGTCAGCTCGCGCGACACCACGCCGGCGGTGCGCACCTCCTCGAACGCCAGTTCGGGATGTGCGTGCAGATCACGCCGGACCTCGATCAGCCCGGCCTCGATGCGGTCGGTGATGCGGCGGATGGCGGTCTGCTTGTCGTTCGGCAAACCTGCAACAGAATCGGGCATGGCGGTTAGCATCCTGGAAAGCGGCACGGCGGTATGATGCGAGCGGAGGATGCAAGCGGCAAGCGGCACAGCGACGGCTGGACAATTCCCCCAACCGTTGCCTATAGCCGCGCAGCCACGCCCGAGACGCTGATACGGGCCACCGTCAGGAACTGAAATGACCCTCGCCGTCGCCCCGCAAACCGCCCCCATCGCTTCGCAATCGGTCGTTTCGAAGTCATCGGGCCTGGTGGTGCCGGTCATTCTGTCCGGTGGATCCGGCACGCGCCTGTGGCCGGTCTCTCGGGAAAGCTTTCCCAAGCAGTTCTGGCCGCTGACTTCCGAGCGCAGCCTGATCCAGGAAACCGCCAGCCGCGCCACGGGCGAGGGCTTTGCCCCCCCCATCGTGGTGTGCAACGAGGCGCATCGCTTCGTGGTGGCCGAGCAGATGCGGCTGATGGGCCTGACCGATGCGCGCATCGTCCTGGAACCGGTTGGCCGCAACTCCGCCCCCGCCATCGCCGCCGCAGCCCTTATGGTCGCCGAGACAGATCCCGACGCGGTGATCTGGATGCTGGCGGCGGACCACGCGATCACCAACACCGAGGCCCTGGGCGGCGCGCTGGAATCCGCCGTTGCCGCAGCGCGCGCCGGCCGCATCGTCACCTTCGGCATGCACCCGACCGGGCCGGAGACCGGCTACGGCTATATCGAGCGCGGAGAAGCCCTTCCCGGCCTTCCCGGCGTCTGCGCTCTCGCCGCCTTCGTGGAAAAGCCGGATGCCGCCAAGGCCGCCCAAATGGTGGCTGAGGGCACCCATCTGTGGAACTCCGGCATGTTCGTCTTCACCGCTTCCACGCTGATCGCCGAGTTGGAGCGTCATGCGCCGGACGTGCTCACCGCCGTCCGCTCCGCGGTGTCCGGCCGCAGGCAGGATCTCGACTTCATCCGCCTTGCTGTCGAGCCGTTCACCGCCTGCCCGAATATCAGCCTCGATTACGCCGTGGCCGAACGCACGGACCGCGCTGCCGTGGTGCCGGCCGATATCGGCTGGACCGATGTCGGAAGCTGGAGCGCATTGTGGGACCTCGGCACCAAAGACCAGTCCGGCAACGTGCTGGTGGGCGACGTACTGATGGAGGGTGCAACCAACTGCTACGGCCGCAGCGACGGAATCATCACCGCCATCGTGGGCCTGACCGACGCCGTGATCGTGGTGACCGAAGATGCCGTGCTGGCCATGCACCGGGACTGCGCGCAGGACGTAAAGAAGGTGGTGGACCAGCTGCGCCGTCGCGGCCGCCCCGAGGCCTCGCAGCACAACCGCGTCTACCGGCCATGGGGCTTCTACGAGAGCCTGATCCAGGGAGACCGCTTCCAGGTGAAGCGCATCGTCGTCAGCCAGGGCCACAAATTGTCGCTGCAGAAGCATTTCCACCGCGCCGAGCATTGGGTGGTGGTGGCCGGCAGCGCGCTGGTCACGCGCGATGCGGAGACCGTGCTGCTGCGCGAAAACGAGAGCATCTACCTGCCGCTGGGCTGCGTGCACCGGCTGGAAAATCCCGGCCGGATTCCGCTGACGCTCATAGAAGTGCAGTCGGGCAGCTATCTCGGCGAGGACGACATTGTACGGTATGAGGACACCTACGGTCGGAATTGACGCCGCAAGGGCCGATTGACCGCCCTGCCCCACCGCGCGACTCCGCGTCAAAACAAGGTTCGGCCCATGTCCATCTCAATTCCCCTGGTACTTCCAGGCCGCATGGCCATCCTTCCAGGGTTGATCCTGAGTCTGGTGCTTGCCTGGCTGTCCATTCAGCTCAAGAACGCCACCGGGCTGGCGGCGCTCAATCCCGTGGTCGTGGCGCTGGTGGCTGGCATCGCCTTGCGCGCCGCCTTCGGCCTGTCACCCAGTCTGCGTCCAGGCACCGCGTTTGCCGTGCGGCCGGTGCTACGGGCGGCCATCGTGCTTCTGGGCCTGCAGGTGACATTGGGCCAACTCGCCTCGATCGGCGCCGGCGCCCTTGGGCTGGCGTTTCTGTCGGTAGCGTTGACGGTTCCGTTCACCATCTGGCTGGGCCGGATGCTCGGCGTGAATGCCGCACTGTCCCAACTGATCGGCACCGGCACCGGCATCTGCGGCGCCAGCGCCATCGTTGCCGCCAATCAGGTTTCGCGCGGCAGCCAGGAGGACGTGGCCTATGCGCTGGCCGTTATCACTCTCTGCGGCACGGTTTCGCTGATCCTCTACCCCGCACTCGGGCCGTTCCTGGGCCTCGACGCACGGGGATACGGGCTTTGGGCCGGTGCCAGCATCCATGAGGTGGTGCAGGCGGTCGGCGCCGCTGAGGCAGGCGGGCCGGTATCGGCCGGGGTCGGCACCATCACAAAACTCGCCCGCGTTATGCTGCTGGCGCCGGCTGTATTGGCACTCGGCGCCTGGGTACGCCACAGCACGCCGAAGCTGAGCGGCAATGAAGCAGCTAAGAAGCTCAAGGCACCAATGCCGTGGTTCGCATTTGGATTTCTGCTGATGGTAGCGATCGCTAGCACGGGAGTGTTGCCACCACTCATTGTGCAGTCCAGTCGGCCTTTGGTAACGCTTATGCTGGCGGCGTCGGTGGCGGCGCTGGGTCTGAACACCCACCTTGCAGCGCTACGTGCGAAAGGGCTTCGTCCGCTTATGCTTGGGATTGGCGCGACGGTCTTCGTAGCGCTGGTAGGCCTGATCGGCGCCCATCTGGTCTAGCCGCGGCCGAGCCGGGGCCTGGCGCAACCCGCGCGCCGCCCAGGTGTCCTCATCAGACGTCAGCCGTGGCTCGTTTCCGATTGCCCGCCGTGCAGCCGGCACGTAGTGGAACCGCAGCCGCAGCAGATCCGGGGTGGTCGGCCCCGGGCAGTCGCACAGAATTGTCTCACCGATCAGATCCCTGAACGCCGGCGGCACGGCAGCCCCGCCCTTGACGGCGATCACCGCGAACGCGCCGATATCGATGCCATGCGCGGCAAGCCAGGCCGGCGTGATCGACATCGGCCGCTGCTCGGTGAGCAGGACATCGACGTCCTGCACCCGCAGAACCGCATAGCGCCCGGCATTTTGTGCGTCACCCAGACCCTGGACGACGCCTGCCACCGTCACACCATTGCCGTAGAGGCGGGTGAAGCGGCCGCCCAGGCTACGGCTGACAGTGCCGCCCAGGCCGGCCCGAAACGCTTCGGCGACGGCGTCGGGATCGAACAGGGCCGCCAGCAGCGCGCGACCGGCGATCCGCTCGGAGAGCAACGCCAGCAGCAGGGAACTGGTATCGGCCAGGCCACCCAGCGCCGGATCGTCGCCCAGATCGAGCATCAAGATGGGCCGCTTATCGGTATCGCTGAACACGATCGCGGCAATGCTGGCCTCGGGAATGACGAGTGCGGGCATGCTGCGCGTTCGCGCGCGGGACAGCTCGACGGCCAGGCGGGCCGCCAGTTCACGCGCCGCCCCAGCGTCCCGATCGGCCCAGACCAGCGCCGATGGGCCGGTATAGGGGCTGTCGCCCCAGGCGAAACCGGCAAACACGCTGGTATCGAGTACCGGGGCGGCCAGCGGCTTCAGGGTGCCGCTCCAGATGTCATTGAGGGTGTCGCCCATCAGGAAATCGGGCAACACGAAGGGAACCCGGGCCAGGGCCCCCACCGGGCGGAAGCGCCGGGTCAGAATGCCATCAAGCAGCGACAGGGCGCGGCGTGCCGCGTCGGCGCCACCGCCGGACGGCCATTGCGCGTTGCACGTCGCGCCATCCAGCAGGATCGCGACCTCCTCGGACAGGTTGGCCCGCACGTCGAAGCTGGCGACCAGCGGCGTATGGCCGATAACGCTGCGCACGCGGCGGAGAATGGTGAGATCGGCGGCCGGATCACCCTCGGCCTGGCAGGCGCCGTGCAGCGAGAGATACACCGCATCGAATCGGCCGCGACGCAGGCCTTCCTCGACATCGGCCATCCAGTTGCCGAAAACCTCGGCAGACAGCGGCCCGCCGGTCGGCGCCGCGGCACAGCGCAGCATCGTCACGTCCCAGTCCGGATGAGCGGCCAGGAAATCGGCAAGCCCGCCCAACTCGGTGTCCTCGGCGGCGGGGTCGAGCGAGACAGCCGTCCGAGCATCACAGGCGTGGAACCCCAAGTCCTCGGCCCGGGTGCGCCGGGGCGTGAAACTGTTCGAGCAAAACCAGAGGCGGGCAACCGCCAGACGAGCCATCTCAACTCCCATTCAACACGTCAGGCCTCAGTCTTCCGCCACCCGGCAGGCGATCGAGCTCGACGTAGGGTTTCACGGATTAGTGAACAAGCGTCACGCTGCGGAAATCAACCCAAAACGCAGATTAAGGCAATATCTTTACAATTATATCGCAACCATAACGCGATATGCTATCAAACCATCTCGACCGCGGAACAAAACGCCGCGCGGAATGCCCCCTGCTCGTCAAGCAACGCCGCTTAGGTCATACCGTAGGACCTGGAGAATCGGGCGAGCGGATCGGAGAAGCGCAAATGGGTTTGGTTGCAACTGTACAAGGCGCGGTTACCGGCAGGAAACGACTTTTCATCGCCGCCGCGTTGGGCGCCGTGATTTTTTTCAGCCTTCCCTCCACCCTGACGCCGCCCACTCGCGCAATTATCGCCTGGGACGCCTTCGTCACGATCTTTCTTACACTAATCTTTCATCTTTTTACCGTCCAGAGTCCAGAACACATGCCTGCCGACGCAATTGCGCAGGAAGAGGGAGAATGGACTATTTTTTGGATAACGATAGGAGCTGTCACCGCGAGCTTCGCCGCCATCATCTATGAATTCTCATCCAGCAAGGAGTTGGCGCCGTCCGTCCGAGGGCTGCATGTGGGTCTGGTCGCCTTCACACTGTTCGCCTCGTGGCTGATGACCCATGTGGTGTTCGCGCTGCGTTACGCCCACGAGTTTTATGAGACCGCGCCGGGCCGCCAGGGCATGGCAGGGGGCCTGCAATTCCCCGACGACGACGACCCCGATTACTGGGATTTCGCCTATTTCGCCCTGGTGCTCGGCATGACCTTCCAGGTGTCTGACGTCCAGATCACTGCTCGCACCCTACGAAGGCTTGCAACCATTCACGGCCTGTTAGGCTTTCTGTTCAACACTGTGGTGATCGCGCTGACGGTCAACATCGCCGCCAGCCTACTGTGATACCAGCTATATCTGGAGAATGCCTTATTTGGGCCATTTCAAGCAGCTAAGCATAACCTTCTGCCGGATGGGTTGGCAGAGAACCTCGTCAAATCCGCGCAACAGCGTGTGACAATGTGTTTCAGTAAAGGTCAGTCGCATCGCCGTTCGACCGCTTGCGCCGTTTTGTGTGCTTCACCCTCTTGTATGACTGACCCTTCGTGACCGTTCCGAACACACCGTCTCGCCTGCCTCTCGGCCCGCGCGTTCCGTTCATCACAAGGCATATGTTGTTCCAGGCAGGCCAGGCCGTGCGCCGCCTGTGGCACTCCCGCGCGGGCAGCATCCTGGCGATCGCCGCACTTCTTGCCGTGCTAGTGCTGGTGCTGACCACAGCGATCCGCTCCCCTCAGAAGGACGATGTGGCCTGGCTACTGTATGTGGCCCGCAAATGGCTGGCCGGGCAGCGGCTGTATGAGGACCTCGTGGAGGTCAATCCGCCGCTGATCGTGTGGATCTACGCGCTGCCGGCCTGGGTGGCGAGCTTGCTCGGCACGCCGCCGAAACTGATCGCGATTCCGTTCTTCGCCCTGCTCATGCTCGGCTCCGCATGGTGGAGCGCCTGCTTGCTGCATGGGCGCAGCGCGCTGTTCGCCAAGCGGACGCCCACATTCGCCGTCATCGGCATCATTCTGCTCATCCTGCCCGGCGTCGAATTCGGCCAGCGCGAACACCTGATGACGGCGTCGATCCTGCCTTATCTCTGCGCCATGGCGGTGTGGCTGGATGGCGGCACCATGTCGCGCCGGACCAATCTCGCCGTGGGCATCCTGGCCGGGCTCGGCTGCGCCCTGAAGCCCACCTACGGGTTGGCCTTCATCCTGCCAGAGCTGCTGGGCCTGTTGCGCGGCCGGTCGATCATTCGCACCCAGTCCCTCGCCGCCTTCTTCGCAGCATTGCTCTATGGCGTGGCGATCCTCGTGTTCTGCCCGGCTTTCCTGAAATACGCCGTGCCCCTCGCTTTGGCGCTGTATGGCGGCACCGACACCGCCATGGTGGACCTGTTATATGCTGGCCGCGTGCTGCTGTTCGGGGCCTGTGTGGTGTCGCTGCTGTGGATCACCAGCCACCGGCAGCTCGCTGCACGGTCCAGCTTCAACGCAAGCCTTTATGCCATCCTCACCACCTTCGCGGTGGGCGCCACGGTGGTGTACGTGCTACAAGGCAAGGACTGGTTCTACCACACCATCCCCGCCGCCATGACGACCGTGCTGGCACTGCTGCTCTGGGCGGTGGAAATCCTGCCACTGGCCAGACTGCCGGTGTTGGCACTGTCGGTCCGCCGGCTGGTGCCTTGTGCCGCGTTGGCCGGCGTCGCGCTGTTCGCCTTTGCCGCCACCGGGCTGGACCGGATGCGCCCCTGGATCCAAGAGGCCGTCGAGCCGGAGCTGTCTACCGAGGTCCGGCTTGAGAAGATTATCAAACGCGAGAACGCCCGCACCTATATCGCGTTTTCCGAATGGATCGGCCTCGGCTTTCCAGTGGTGAACAACACCGGCGTCGTCTGGACCTCCCGCTTCGATTCGATGTGGGCGCTGCGCGGCGAACTCTGGCGCGCCCGCCAGGATGGCCGTCCGCCGAAGGATTGGCCGATTCGGCGCTGGATCGCGCATGATTTCGTCCATGGGTGCCCGGATATCGCCGTGGTCGACGCACGGGGCGGCATCAATTTCGTGGCCATTCTGGTCGCGTCAGACGCCGCGTTCGCCCAGGCCTGGACGCATTATCATCAGATTGCGATGTTCAACGGGCTGCGCGTGCTGAAGCGGCAGGGACCCACCTGCAGCGATGCGACCGCGCGCCCTCGCATCGCGGCAACGGCACTGGAAGCGCAATAACCGGCTTCTACCTATACTGGGACTGGGACTGCAGGAAGGCCCGGTCGCTCTCGGACGGAGCGGCGCCCGATTCGGCGCGCTCCAGGATAGCGGCGCAGCGGGGCGGTCTTGCGGGGGCCGCCGCCACCGGCTGAGGCGCCGCCATGGGTGGCAGTGTGCGCAAGGTCATCGAGGTCATATCGGTGTGCGCGCGGCCTTGTCGGTAAGGCGAAAGCACGATCGATTCAGTTAGGTGAAGCGATCGTGCTTGCGCTCTTTGTTTGGCGAGCAATTTCACCGCACGGTTGATTCAACCGCAGGCGGTAGTGCTTTACAGCGACACTTTCAGCTTCGCACCTAGCTCGCCGATCACGCCACGGCGGAACGCCATCACGCACAGCACGAAGATCACGCCCTGTGTCACCGTCACCCACGAGCCAAACGGGCTTAGGTAGAATTCCAGCGTGTTGATGATCACAGCCCCGATCACCGGCCCGAAGATGGTGCCCAGCCCGCCCAGGAGCGTGGTCAGCACGATTTCGCCGGAGGCCTGCCAGGTCACGTCCGTCAGCGTGGCGATACCGAACACCAAGGATTTCATCCCGCCGGCCGCCCCCGCGATCGCGGTCGACAGCACGAAGGCGATCAGCTTGTAGTCGTCCACGCGATAGCCGAGCGAGATCGCACGCGGTTCGTTCTCGCGGATCGCCTTCAGCACCTGGCCGAACGGCGAATGGATGATGCGGAAGATCAGCAGGAAGCCAGCCAGGAAGACGAAAGCCACGAGCCAGTAGATCGCCATGTCGTTCTGCATCGAGATGAAGCCCAGCACCGGCGCGCGTGGCACCTGCTGGATGCCGTCCTCGCCGCCGGTGAACGCAAGCTGGGTGCACATAAAGTAGGTGAGCTGGGCCAAAGCCAGCGTGATCATCGAGAAATAGATGCCCTGGCGGCGGATGGCGATCAGACCGAAAGAGGCGCCCAGCACGCCGCCGGTAAGCGCGCCTGCAATGACCGACAGTTCGGCGGAAAACCCCCAGGTCTTGGCGGCATACGCGCTGACATAGGCGCCCATGCCGAAATAGGCGGCATGGCCAAAGGACAGCAGGCCGACATAGCCGATCAGCAGGTTGAAGGCGCATGCGAACAGCGCGAAGCACATCACCTTCATCAGGAACACGGGATAAACCACCATCGGCGACAGGCCGATGACCGCGAGCATGACCACGAAGGCGGCCATCTGGGCGCGTGTGAAACCCATTTTCATCAGGTGGCCTTTCCGAACAGGCCAGCCGGTCGGATCAGCAGCACGATGATCATGAGAACGAAGACCACAACGCCGGAGCCCTGCGGATAGAGGAACTTGGTGAAGCCTTCGAGCAGGCCCAGGCCAAAGCCGGTGAGGATGGACCCCAGGATAGACCCCATGCCGCCGATCACCACCACGGCGAACACGATGATGATCACGTTGCTGCCCATGTTCGGGTTCACCGAATACACCGGCGCCGCCATCACGCCGGCCAACGCCGCCAGCGCCACGCCGGCGCCATAGGTCAGCGTGATCAACCGCGGCACGTTCACCCCGAAGGACTGCACAAGGGCCGCATTCTCGGTGGCAGCGCGCAATGTGGCGCCAATGGAGGTTTTCTCCAGCACCAGCCAGGTCGTGATGCACACCACGAACGAGGCCACCACCACCCAGACGCGATAGGTCGGCATGATCATGAAGCCGAGCTTGGTGGCGCCGCGAAGCGATTCAGGCACGGCATAGGCCATGCCGGAACTGCCGAACTCGTTGCGGGCCAGGCCCTCCACGATCAGCGCGATGCCGAAGGTGAGCAGCAGGCCATAGAGATGGTCGAGTTTATAAAGCTTGCTGATGAACAGCTTCTCCAGAACGATGCCGAAGGCGCCCACAATGAGAGGGGCGATCACCAGCGATGGCCAGTAGCCGAGGCCGAGATGGTTCAGCAGCACCCAGGACACCACGGCGCCCAACATATAGAGCGCGCCATGGGCGAAGTTGATGATGTTGAGCAGGCCGAAGATGACGGCAAGCCCCAGCGACAACAGCGCATAGAACGCCCCGTTGATCAGGCCGAGCAAACTCTGCGCCAGCAACGGCCCGATATTGTAGCCAAGTACCATCAACATTCTGGGGTATTCCGAATTGGCAGATGGCCCGGAGCGTCTCCGCCCCGGGCGCATCGTCTGGTGGTCAGGACTTGATGAAGTAGCATCCGCCTTCAGCCAGCGGGCGCCAGGCCTCACTGGCAGGCGTGACCTGCACGGTCTTGTAGTAGTCCCACTTGCCCTTGCTCTCCGAAGGCTTCTTCACCTCGAACAGGTAGGCCGGCAAGAGCGCGAGGCCGTCCTCGCGGATGGACGCCTTGCCGAAGCAATCATCCTCGGTGGGGATCGACTTCATGGCATCGACGATGTTGGTGCCGGACTTGCGGTAATTGGCGACACCAAGCTTGTTCATCGCCTTCATGTAATGCAGCGTGCTGGCGTAGCAGCCCGCATGGATCATGTTGGGCCAGTTGTCCGGGCTCTTGATTATCATCCGATCCTTGAACGAGCGGGTCTTGTCGTTCAGATCCCAGTAGAAGCTCTCGGTCAAGCGAAGACCCTGGGCCACTTGCAGGCCAAGCGCATTCACGTCTGTGATGAACATCAGCATGGCGGCGATCTGCATGGTCAGGCCGAATTCCTTCGCCTGCTTGATCGAGTTCACCGTGTCGCCGCCGGCGTTGCACAGGCCGAGCACCTTGGCGCCGGACGATTGCGCCTGCAGCAGGAAGGACGAGAAATCGGTCGTGCCGGGGAACGGATATGGCGAGGCGCCGAGCACCTTGCCCTTGGCGGCGTTGATGAAGGTTGTCGTGTCACGCTGCAACTGCTGGCCGAACGCGTAATCGGCAGTGATGAAATACCAGGTGTCACCACCTGCCTTCACCGTCGCACCGCCGGTCGACTTCGCCAGCATGTAGGTGTCGTACGACCAATGCACGATGGACGGCGCGCATTGCTTGCCGGTGAGATCAGCGGTCGCAGCGCCCACGTTGATGAAGCACTTGTCCTTCTCCTTGGCGACGGCGGCCACGGCCAGCGCCACCGACGAGGTCGGCACGTCCAGGATCATGTCCACGCCGTCGCGGTCATACCACTGGCGCGCAAGGCCGGCGCCGACATCGGGCTTGTTCTGGTGATCGCCGTAGATCACCTCGACGGTGTAGCCATTGGCCAGCGACGCGAATTCCTCGACCGCCTGCTGGGTGGCGAGGAACGAGGTCTTGCCGCCGGTGTCCCGATAAGGGCCGGAGGCATCGTTGAGCACGCCGATCTTGATGACGGGCTTGCCCTGCGCGCGGGCACGGGCGATCGGCATTGCGGTAGCGGCAGTGCCGATGGCGGCACTGCCGAGCAGCGAGCGACGAGAGATTTCCATGGACGTATCCCCTTTGTGAGGTTTTTTGGGTCGAAGTTTTCGCGTTTGAAGATCAGGCCTTCACGAGAGCGCAGCCGCCGTCCTTCAACGGGCGGAACGCCTCATCGGCCGGCGTCGAACCCAGGAGGGTGTAATAGTCCCAAGGCCCCTTGCTCTCGGACGGCTTCTTGATCTTCCACAGGTAGCTCGGGTGGATCTTGCGCCCGTCGGCACGGATCAGGCCCGGCCCGAAGCAATCGTCATCAGTCGGCATCGCCTTCATCCGCGCCACCACATCGGTGCCGCTGCCCTTCATCGCGGGCACGCCGGCCTGGCCCGCCACCTTCAGCCAGTGCAGCACCGACGAATACACGCCCGCATGCACCATCGTGGGCCGCGCGGTCGGGAATTTCGGCTGCAAGCGCTTGGAAAAGGCGCGCGTGCGCTCGTTGCCGTCCCAATAGAAGCTGTCCGTCAACGCAATGCCCTGCGCCACTTCCAGGCCCAATGCATGCACGTCCGAGATGAACAGCAACAGACCAGCCAGGGTCATCGTGATGCCGAATTCCTTGGCCTGCTTGATCGTGTTGATGGTGTCCGTGCCGGCATTGGCGATGCCCAGCACCTTGGCACCGGAAGATTGCGCCTGCAGCAGCATGGACGAGAAATCCGTCGTGCCCGGGAACGGATACGCCACGCCACCCACCACCTTGCCGCCCGCGGCCTGAATGAAGCCGGTGGTGTCGCGCTGCAGCGCCTTGCCGAACGCATAGTCGGCCGTGATGAAGAACCAGCTGTCGCCGCCGGCCTTCACCAAGGCACCGCCGGTGGACTTCGCAAGCATGTAGGTGTCATAGGCCCAATGGATCGTGTTGGCGTTGCACTGCTCGCCCGTGAGGTCGGACGTTGCGGCGCCTGAGTTGATATAGACCTTGTTCTTCTCCTTCGCGACGCTGGCCACCGCCAGCGCCACGCCGGAATTCGCCACTTCCACGATCAGATCGACACCGTCGCGGTCATACCATTGGCGCGCAATGCCCGAGCCGATATCGGGTTTGTTCTGATGATCGCCAGACACAACCTCAATCTTGATGCCCTTTGCCGACACGCCGTAGTCTTCCATCGCCTGATAGACGCATTGCACGGCCTGCGGGCCGGCGAGGTCCTTGTACGGGCCGGACAGGTCGGTGAGCACGCCGATCTTCAAACTTGCACCTTGCGCGCGGGCGCCCATGCCAGGCAGGGCCACGGCGGTCGCGGCGGCGGTTCCGAGCAGCGTTCTACGGTCGATGCGCATATGATTGTCTCCCTTTGGCGGTGCTATAACTCTTGGTCAGACGCCGAGATAATCGTGCAGCTTGTCCATGTTGGCTTCGAGGTCGGCGTTCGGGATCATGTCGATGACCACGCCGTGATCCATCACATAATGCCGGTCCGCCACGGTCGCGGCGAAGCGGAAATTCTGCTCCACCAGCAGCACCGTGAAACCACGCTTCTTGATCTCGCGGATGGTGCGGCCGATCTGCTGCACGATCACCGGGGCCAGACCCTCAGTCGGCTCATCGAGCAGCAGCAGCTTGGCGCCAGTGCGCAGAATACGCCCGATGGCCAGCATCTGCTGCTCGCCGCCCGACAGTTTGGTGCCCTGGCTCGACGCGCGTTCCTTCAGGTTGGGGAACAGCGTGTGGATCTCCTCCACGCTGAGCCCGCCGGGCGCGATCACCGGCGGGAGCATCAGGTTCTCGGTCACGTTGAGGCTGGCGAAAATGCCGCGTTCCTCCGGGCACAGAGCGATGCCGCAGCGGGCGATGAGGTCCGAGCGCATGCCGATCGTCTCGATGCCCTTAAACTGTACCGAGCCCTCGCGCTTTCCCACCAGGCCCATGATGCTTTTCATGGTGGTGGTCTTGCCGGCGCCGTTGCGGCCCAGCAAGGTTACAACCTCGCCCTCGTGCACGTCGAAATCGACGCCATGCAGGATATGGCTTTCGCCATACCAGGCGTTGAGCCCACGAACCTTCAACATCGGGGCGGAATTCACCGGGTCAGGCATCTTCCGCTCCCAGATAGGCCGCGATCACTTCGGGATTGGCCGATACCGTGGCGTAGTCGCCCTCTGCCAGCACGCGGCCGCGGGTGAGAACGGTGATGGTGTCGCACAGGCCTTCCACCACCGAGAGGTTGTGTTCCACCATTAGGATGGTGCGCCCTGTGCGGATGCGACGGATCAGCGCCACGATGCGCTCCACGTCATCATGCGCCATGCCGGCGGTGGGCTCGTCGAGCAGCATCATTTCAGGATCGAGCGCCAGGGTGGTGGCGATCTCAAGCGCCCGCTTGCGGCCGTACGACATCTGCCCGGCCGGGGTGTCGGTGTATTCAGTCAGTCCGACATCTTCGAGCAGTTCCCCGGCGCGCTGGTCGTATTGGTTCAGCACCTCCTCGGAGCGCCAGAAGTCGAAGCTGGCGCCGCGCGCCCGCTGCAAGGCAAGGCGCACGTTGTGAAGCGCGGAAAGCTCGGGAAACACCGCCGAAATTTGAAAACTGCGGATCAGCCCGAGTCGCGCCACGTCGGCCGGCTTCATGCCGGTGATGTCGCGGCCCTTGAAGTGAATGGTGCCGCGCGTGGGCTGCAGAAACTTGGTCAGCAGGTTGAAACACGTGGTCTTGCCAGCGCCGTTTGGGCCGATCAGGGCATGGATCGTCCCCGCGCGCACGTTGAGGTCGACGCTGTTGACAGCGACAAAACCACGAAACTCGCGCGTCAGCCCCTGCGTCGCCAGAATGGAGTCTTGCACCCCGGACCTCTCCCTCATCTTCTTCTCCCCTGATTTGCATATAGCGCGGAGCCGCGCAAGATTGTTTCGTTGCAAGCAGCGAAGATGGAGGAAAACGACGCATGGCGGGATTGTGGTTCGAGGAGCTGACAGAGGGCCGGGAGATCGATGCGGAGTGGACGCGCACCGTCACCGAGGCCGACAACGTGCTGTTCTGCTCAATGACGATGAACGTGCAGAAGCTGCATCTGGACGCTGAATTCGCGGCGAAAACCGAATTCGGCAAGCCGCTGGTGAACTCGCTTTTCACCCTCGGGCTGATGACCGGGATGTCCGTGCACAACCTCACGATGGGGACCACCGTGGCCAACCTGGGCATGACGGATGTGGTGTTTCCGGCCCCGGTGTTCGCCGGCGACACCCTCTCCACGCGCACTATCGTGGTCGCCGCACGGGCGAGCAAATCGCGCAGTGACGCGGGGATCGTGACGTTTCGCCACACCGCCACCAACCAGCGCGGCGAAGTTGTCGCCCGTTGCGACCGCGCGGCCTTGATGCTCAAACGTCCCGCCACCGCCGTTTAGAATTAGGATCACCGCCATGCGACTGCGCAGCCCGCTATTTGCCCCCGGCGACTCGCAGCGAAAGGCCGAGAAGGCGATGGCGTCGGATGCTGATGCGGTGATCCTCGACCTGGAGGATTCGGTGGCATCAGGCGTGAAGCCCGCGGCACGCGCCACGGTTGCGGCCCTGCTGCCGAGTCTGCATCGCCCCGGCGTGATCGTACGCATCAACGCGCCGGGCACCGAATGGTATTTGGCCGATCTCGCCGCCGTGGTGCCCGGGCGGCCCGCCGCGATCATGCTGCCGAAATGCGGCTCGGCCGCCGATCTGCTGGCGATCGCCCATCATCTGGAAGCGCTGGAGACGGCAGCCGGCATTGAAGTCGGCACAATCAAGGTGATCCCCATCGCCACCGAGACCACCGCATCGGTCCTCTCACTGCCCACCATGCTGGGCAACCGGCGCGTCGCGGCGATCTGCTTCGGGGCGGAGGATCTGTCGGCCGATCTCGGCATCGATCCGCGCACCGGCCCCGGCGCCTATCCGGCCGCCATTGCCCACGCCCGCGCCATGGTGCTGCTGACCGCCGCTGCCGCCGGGTTGCCCGCCATCGACACACCGTTTCCCGATCCGCGCGATCCGGACGGATTGCGCTACGAGGCGGCGCAGGCCGCCGCCGACGGGTTTGCCGGCAAGCTCTGCATCCACCCCGCCCAGATCGAAATCGTCAACGCGGCCTTCACCCCCGATCCGGCAAGGATTGCCTGGGCCCGCGCGGTGGCGGACGGTTTCGCCGCCAATCCCGGCGCCGGCGTGTTCACGCTCGATGGAAAGATGATCGACCGTCCCCATCTTCGGCTGGCGGAACGGATCCTGGCGGCGGGCGCCGGCGTCAAATAACAGGATTGAAATATTGCATTTCAGCCGCGGCGGGCAATTTTTCTGACATCTACGCGTAACCATTCCTACGCTATAGGTATGCGCTGCTTCCAACTCACTAAGTTCGAATGAAAGGATAGGGTGGCGGCCGAAGCCCGGTTCGGGCACCGGCTCGCGCGTCGCACGCATGGACCTTCGCTTTTTCCGCCCTTCACTCTCCCTTGCGGGAGCCTGCCTGCTGCTCACGGCCTGCTCCCTGGGGCCTGATTATCGCCGCCCGTTGCAGGCCTCGCCCGAGGCATATCAGCAATCCACACCGGCGGGCCCGGTCTGGCCCGACAAGGGTTGGTGGCGAGGCTTCCAGTCGCCCGACCTCGACCGGCTGGTCGATGACGCCGAGGCCGGCAATTTCGACATCCAGGCCGCAATCGCCCGAATCCGCCAGGCGGATGCGCAGTTGCGGGTGTCCGGCGCGCCGCTTCTGCCGACGGTTTCGGCCAATGGCAACCAGACCTGGAACCGCAGCTTTTTCGGCAAAAATTCCTCCAGCAATTTCAGCCTCGGCCGCCGTGGCTACATCGAAACGCGCTCCAGCCAGTTGGACGCCTCGATCAGCTACGAGGTGGATGTCTGGGGCCGGGTCGCCGCCTTGCGTGACGCTTCGGCGGCGGCGGCGCTGTTCACCCGATATGATCAGCAGACGGTGGCGCTGACGCAGGTGAGTTCGGTGGCAACCACCTGGTTCACCGCGCTGGCGTTCCAGGACCGGCTGGCGGTCGCGATGCGCAACCTCAACGACGCCGAGCAGATTGAGCGCGCCATCACCGCGCGCCGCGATGCCGGTACAGCGTCGGAGTTGGATGTGGCGCAGCAGGGTGCGCTGGTGGCCGGCATCCGCTCCAACATCCCGGCCTTTCGCAGCTCGGCGCAGCAGCAGATCAACGCGTTGGGCGTGCTGACCGGGCGGCTGCCGGAGGACATAAGGGTCAGCCCCGGCACGTTGAACACGCTGTCCCTGCCAGAGGTGCAGCCGGGGCTGCCGTCTGATCTGCTGCTGCGGCGGCCGGACGTGGCGTCCGCCGAGGCCAGCATGATGCAGGCCAACGCCAATATCCGCGCGGCGCGGGCGGCCTTCTATCCGCAGATCACGCTGACCGGCAGCGGCGGCTGGCAGAGCACGGCGCTGTCGACATTGTTCGGCCCGACATCCATTCTGGCCAATGTCGCCGCGTCCGCCGCGCAGACCGTCTTCGACAATGGGCTGAAAGGCGCGCAGTACGACCTCAACGTGGGCAAATACGACGAGTTGGTGGCGGATTACCGGCGTGCGGTGGTGCAGGCCTTCACCGACGTGGAGAACGCGCTGACGCAGTATCGCTACACCACCGAGCAGGAGGCGTTGCAGCAACAGGCGGTGGCGATCGCCCAGCGCGCCGCCGATATCGCGCGCGCCCAGCTGCTGGCCGGCACCAGCGACATCGTGGTGGCGCTGCAGGCGCAGAACACGTTGTTCAGCGATCTCGATTCGCTGTCGCAGATCCGGCTGCAGCGCTTCCTGGCACTGGTCAATCTGTACAAGGCGCTGGGCGGCGGATGGTCGATCGATCAGACCATGCCGCCTGAAAAACGCCTGCTTCAGGGCGTGCTGTGATGCGACACAAAGGGATTTCACGCTGATGCGCCGGTTTTTCGTCGTTGTGCTGATCGTGGCGGTGGCTGGCGGCGGTGGCTGGTATTGGTACACCCATCGCACCCCGAGTACGCCGACGCAGACGACCGGTGGCCGCCGCGGCGCCAACAATCCCAACACCGTGATACCCGTGCTGGCGGTGGCGGCGAAGAAGCAGGACGTGGCCATCTATCTGGACGGGCTCGGCACCGCGCAGGCCTCGGCCACCGTGACCGTGAAGGCGCAGGTGGACGGCAAGCTGATCGAGATGGCGTTCACCGAGGGGCAGGAAGTCAAGGCCGGGCAAATACTGGCCCACATCGACCCGCGTGCCTATCAGGCGGCGCTCGACCAGGCCTCGGCGAAGAAGGCGCAGGATCAGGCGACCTTGGCCAATGCGCGGCTGGACGCTGCCCGGTATGGCAAGCTGGTGGCCAACGCCTATGCTTCCGCCCAGCAGGCCGATCAGGCGCGCTCGATGGTGGCGCAGCTGGAAGCGCAGGTGGCCGGCGACCAGGCGCAGATCGACACCGCGAAGGTCAATCTCGGCTATACCAACGTGGTCGCCCCGATCGACGGGCGCATCGGCATCCGGCTGGTCGATGTCGGCAACATCGTCCACGCCTCCGACACGACGGGGCTGTGCGTGATCACGACGTTGCAGCCGATTTCGGTGATTTTCACCCTGCCGCAGCAGAGCCTGCGCGCCGTCACCGCTTCGATGGCCACCGCACCGCCAGAGGTTCTGGCGATGGCGCAGGAGAACCCCGGCGAAGTCTTGGACCGCGGCACGCTGACGGTGCTGGACAACCAGGTGGACCCCACCACCGGCACGATCAAGCTGAAGGCGACCTTCCCCAATCCGCGGCTGCGCCTGTGGCCGGGGGCGTTTGCCAATGTGCGACTCAAGGTCGAGACCCGCATGGGTGCGATCACGGTGCCGCCTGTGGCGGTGCAACGGGGCCCCACCGGCACCTATGTCTATGTGGTGAAGGACGACAGCAGCGTGACCCGGCAGGCTGTGAAGGTGAGCCACGAGGACCTTCAGGTGGCGATCATCTCCGAGGGCGTGGCAGAGGGCGAGCGCGTGGTGACGGACGGGGCGTCGCGGTTGTCGGACGGCTCGAAGGTGACGGTGGTCGATCCAGCGGCGCCGGGTGCGGCCCAGCTGCCGCCGCGCCCGCGTGGCCGGACCGGTACGTAGGACGGGATACCTGATTTGAACATCTCGGCCCCCTTCATCGCCCGACCGATCGCCACCTGGCTGCTGGCGATGGCGGTGCTGCTGGCCGGGCTGATGGGCTATCGCGCAATGCCGGTCTCGGCCCTGCCGCAGGTGGATTTCCCCACCATCCAGGTGACGACGCAGTTGCCCGGCGCCAATCCGGACACCGTGGCAACGCTGATCACCGCATCGCTGGAACGCCAGTTCGGACAGATCCAGGGCCTGACCACGATGACCTCGGTCAGCTCCGAGGGCACCAGCCAGATCACGCTGCAATTCTCGCTCAGCCGCAGCATCGACAGCGCCAGCCAGGACGTGCAGGCCGCCATCAACGCGTCCGCCGGTACTTTGCCGAACACGCTGCCTTATCCTCCGGTCTATGCAAAGGTGAACCCGGCGGACGCGCCGATCCTGACCATCGCCCTCACCAGCGACAGCACCACAATCGATCGGGTGTCCGACAGTGCGGACACGCTGCTGCAACCCAAGCTCAGCCAGATCGACGGCGTGGGCAAAGTCACTGTGCAGGGCAACATGCGCCCGGCGATCCGCGTGCGCATCGACCCCGCCAGGCTTGCCGGCTACGGGCTGTCGATGGAAGATGTGCGCACCGCCATCGCGGCTGCCAACGTGAACGGCGCCAAGGGCGGCTTCGACGGGCCACGCCAGGCGGTGGCGTTGGAGGCGAACGACCAGATCCTGTCGCCGGACGCCTATAACAGCCTGGTCATCGCCTATCGCAACACCGCCCCGGTGCGGCTGGTCGATGTCGGCACCGTGGTGGGCGGCGTCGAGAACAACCGTGTCGCGGCCAGCTACAACGGCCATCCTGCGGTGGTGCTGGACATCCAGCGCCAGCCGGGCGCGAACATCGTGGCCACGGTGGACCGCATCAAGGCGGAGCTGCCCAACCTGCAACGCGCGCTGCCGACGGCGGTGAAGCTTTCCATCGTCACCGACCGCACCGATACCATCCGCGCCAGCGTGAACGACGTGCAGGCGACGCTGCTGGTGGCCATCGTGCTGGTGGTAGGCGTGATCTGGGTTTTTCTACGGTCCTGGCGCGCCACCCTGATCCCGGCGGTCGCGTTGCCGCTGTCGCTGATCGGCACGTTCGGCGTCATGGCGCTGCTCGGCTACGGGCTCGACAACCTCTCGCTGATGGCGCTCACCGTCGCAACCGGCTTCGTGGTGGACGACGCCATCGTGATGATCGAGAACGTGGTGCGCTATATCGAGGCGGGTGAGACACCGCTGGCCGCCGCCTACAAGGGCGCGGCCCAGATCGGCTTCACCATCGTCTCGCTGACGGTGTCGCTGATTGCGGTGTTCATTCCGCTGTTGTTCATGACGGGCGTGGTGGGCCGGCTGTTCAGCGAATTCGCCGTGACATTGTCGGTCTCGGTGATCGTCTCGATGGTGGTTTCACTCACCCTTACGCCGATGATGTGCGCGCAATTCCTGCGGCCGCATGTCGAGGACCGGCCGGGGCTGATCGCACGCATCTCCGAACGCGGGTTCGACGCAACCTTGGCGTTCTATAAGCGGACCTTGGGCTGGGCGCTGCGCCATCAGACATTGGTTCTCGTGGTGGCCGTGATGACGCTGTTCGGCACCATCGGGCTGTATATCGTGATCCCGAAAGGCTTCCTGCCGCAGCAGGACACTGGCGTGATTGTGGCTGTAACGGAGGCCGAGCAGAGCGTGTCGGTGCCGCGCATGGCGACCTTGCAGGCCCGGGCTTCCGACATCATCCGGGCCGACCCCGACGTGACCGGCGTTGTCGGCTTCGTCGGCGCCGGCAGCATCAACGCCACGCCCAACACCGGGCGGATCACCATCGCGCTGAAGCCGCGCACGCAGCGCAAATCGGCGGCGGTGATCGCGGCAAGGCTGCAAGCCAACCTGAGCGGCATCGTCGGTCTTTCGGTGTTCATGCAGCCGGTGCAGGACATCCAGATCGGCACGCGCATCAGCCGCACGCAGTTCCAGTACACCCTGATCGACACCGATGCGCAGGAGTTGGGCATCTGGGGGCCGAAGCTGCTGGAGGCCTTTCGCAACATCCCGGGATTGCAGGATGTGGCGACCGATCAGCAAGACCTCGGATTCCGCACGTTCGTGCGCGTCGACCGCGATATCGCCCAGCGGCTGGGCGTATCGATGCAGGCGATCCAGGACGCGCTGTACGACAGCTTCGGCCAGCGCCAGGTCTCCACCATCTTCGCGCAAGCCAACCAGTATCGCGTGGTGCTGGAATCCGATCCGTCCTGGCAGGCCGATCCAAACTCGCTGCTGCGCCTGCGCGTGCCCGGCACCGCCGGCGCCCAGGTGCCGCTATCGGCCATCGCCACGCTTGAGAAGATCACCGCCCCCTTGGTGGTCACGCACCAGGCGCAGTTCCCCGCGGTCACGCTCAGCTTCAACCTGGCACCCGGCTTCTCGCTGAGCGGCGCCGTGGCGGCCGTTGCCACCGCCGAGCACAACATCGACATGCCATCAACCATCGTGGGCAACTATTCCGGCGATGCGGCAGAGTTTCAAAGCTCGCTCGCCTCCGAACCGTGGCTGATCCTGGCTGCGGTGATCGTGATCTATATCGTGCTCGGCGTGCTCTATGAAAGCACCATCCATCCCATCACCATCCTGTCCACCCTGCCCTCGGCCGGCATCGGCGCATTGCTGGCGCTGATGCTGGTGGGCCAGGACCTGTCGCTGGTGGCGCTGGTGGGCGTGGTGCTGCTGATGGGCATCGTGAAGAAGAACGCCATCATGATGATCGACTTCGCCATCGAGGCGGAGCGAGAACGCGGCGTCCCGCCGTTGCCTGCCATCACCGAGGCCTGCCTGCTGCGGTTCCGGCCGATCATGATGACCACGATGGCCGCCTTGCTCGGATCCCTTCCCCTGGTCATCGAAAATGGCTCGGGCTCCGAGCTGCGCTTCCCGCTCGGCGTCACCATCGTGGGTGGGCTGCTGCTGAGCCAGTTGCTGACGCTCTACACCACCCCCGTCATCTTCCTCGCCTTCGAGCGGCTGCGCGCGCGGTTCCGGCCCCGCATGGCCGCGAAGGAGCCGGCATTTGCAACGTCCCCTGAGGCGGCGGGCGAGTAGATGGGCTTTTCCGAGGCCTTCATCCGGCGCCCCATCGCCACCATCCTGCTCGGCCTCGGGATTCTGATCTCGGGCGGTGTGGCCTACAACTTCCTGCCGGTCGCACCGCTGCCGAGCGTGGACATCCCCACCATCGTGGTGTTCGCCGCGCGCCCGGGCGCCGACCCGGAAACCATGGCCGCCTCCATCGCCGCCCCCCTCGAACGAAGGCTGGGCGAGATCGCCGGGGTGAGCGAGATCACCTCCGTCAGCTCTGTCGGCAGCTCCTCCATCATCGTGCAGTTCGACATTCATCGCGACATCGACGGCGCCGCGCACGACGTGCAGGCCGCCATCAACGCCGCCACGTCCGATCTTCCGGCGGACCTGCCGACGCGGCCATACTTCCGAAAATTCAACCCGGCCGACGCGCCGATCATGACCATCGCGCTGACATCCGACACATTGTCGCCCGCCACGATCTACGACGCCGCCGACAGCATCCTCGGCCAGCGTCTCAGCCAGGTCGAAGGCGTGGCCCAGGTGCAGGTGAACGGCGCCGAAAAACCCGCGGTGCGCGTGCGGCTGGACCCGGCGGCGTTGTCGGCAGCAGGAATCGCGGCGCAGGATGTGTATAACGTCATCCGGCAAGCCAATGTGAACGGCGCGTTGGGCGGATTTTCTGGCGCGGATCGCAGCTCGACGATCGGGCTGAACAACCAGCTCAGCACCGCCGCCGAATATCGCCCGCTGGTGGTGAAGTCCTCCAACGGCGCCACCTTGCGGTTGGGCGACGTCGCCTCGGTGATCGACGGCGTCGCCAACCTGCGCCTGTCCGCCTCGCTGGGTTCGCAGCCGGCCATCTTGCTCAACATCACCAAAACCGGCGGTGCCAACGTCATCGAGACGGCAGACCGCATCCGCGCCATCCTGCCGCTGCTGGCGACCTGGATGCCGCCCGACATCAAGATGACCATCCTGGCCGACCGCACCGGCACCATCCGCGCCAGCGTGGACGACCTGCAGTTCACCTTGCTCATCACCATCGCCCTGGTGCTGCTGGTGGTGCTGCTGTTCATGCGCCGCCTGGTGCCCACCATCGCCGCCGGCGTCACGGTGCCCCTGTCCATCGCCGGCACCCTGGCCGCCATGTGGTTCGCAGGCTTCGCGCTCGATAATTTTTCACTTATGGCGCTGACCATCTCGGTGGGCTTCGTGGTGGACGACGCCATCGTGATGATCGAGAACATCGTTCGCTACCGGGAGCGCGGCATGAGCGCGATGCAGGCAGCCCTGCTGGGCAGCCGGCAGATCGGCTTTACAGTCATGTCAATCAGCATCTCGCTGGTGGCGGTGTTCATTCCGATCCTGTTCATGCCTGGCATCCTGGGAAAGCTGCTGCACGAATTCGCCGTGACACTCACCGTGGCCATCGCCATTTCGGCCCTGGTCTCCCTCACCCTCACGCCGATGGTCTGCGGCCAGTTCATGAGCGACAAGCCGCCCCGCATCACCTGGTGGTCGCATGTCGACGGCGCCGTCGATCGCGGCTTTCGTGCCATGGGCCGCTTCTACGAGCGCACCCTGGGTTGGACCCTGCGGCACAACTGGCTAATGCTGGTAGTGACCATCCTCACCATCGGCCTCACAATCTGGCTCTACGGCGTGGTGCCCAAAGGCTTCCTGCCGACGCAGGACACCGGCATCATCCAGGGCGGCACGGTGGCCGACCCCGACATCTCCTTCGCCGCCATGGCCGAGCGCGAGCGCGCGGTGGTGGATATTCTGCTGACCGACCCGGCCATTTCAGGCATCGGCTCCACCATCGGCGTCGCCAGCGGCTTCGCCTCGCTCAATCGCGGCCAACTCACCATCGGCCTGAAGCCGCTGGGCGAACGCGGCGCGTCGTCCGAGCAGGTGATCGCGCGGCTGAGGCCAAAATTGCAGGCGTTGGCGGGTATTCAAACGTTCCTGTATTCCGCACAGGATCTGCGCAGCGGCGGTCGCGGCGGCTCGTCCAACCAGTTCGTGCTGCTGGGCGGCGACCTCACCGAGTTGCGCGAATGGACACAGAAGCTGGAAGACAAGCTTCGCACGCTGCCGGGGATCGTGGACGTGACCTCCGACCAGGACCGTTCGGGTCCGCAGGCCAACGTGGTGATCGACCGGGTGGCGGCGTCCCGGCTGGGCGTGTCGGTCGCTGCCATCGACAACGTGCTGAACAACGCCTTCGCGCAGCGCCAGGTGTCGATCATCTACACCGACCGCAACCAGTATCGCGTGGTGCTGGAAACCCTGCCCTCCCTTCAGCGCGATCCGGAGGCGCTGAACCGTCTTCGGGTGAGCGGCCCGGGCGGCGTGCAGATCCCGCTCGGCAGCCTGGTGCGGGTGGAACGTGGCTACGCCCCACTCGCCGTCCGCCACCAGGGCCAGTTCCCGGCCGCCACCGTCAACTTCAACACCCCACCGGACGCGCCGCTCGGCCCGGCCTTGGACGCGGTGCGCCAGGCGGCGGCGGACCTGCGCATCCCCGAGAGCATCCACACCGAATTCGGCGGCAACGCCAAGCTGCTCGGCGACAGCATATCCGCCATTCCGTTGCTGATCGGGGCCGCGATCCTCACAATCTATATCGTGCTCGGCGTGCTCTACGAAAGCCTGACGCAGCCGATCACCATTCTATCAACGATCCCCTCCGCCGGCCTCGGCGCCCTTCTGGCGTTGCTGGTCACAGGCACCGAGCTTTCAATCATGGCGATCATCGGCATCCTGCTGCTGGTCGGCATTGTGAAGAAGAACGCCATCATGATGGTGGATTTCGCGCTGGAGGAGGAACGCCAACATGGAAGATCGCGCGAGGACGCGATCCATGCCGCGTGCCTGGAACGATTCCGCCCGATCATGATGACCACCCTGGCCGCACTGCTCGGCGCGCTGCCCCTTGCGCTGGCCTACGGCACCGGCGCGGAGTTGCGTAGGCCGTTGGGCGTGGCGATCGTGGGGGGATTGATCGTCTCGCAGATGCTGACACTGTATACGACGCCGGTGATTTATCTGGCGTTGCAGGGCGGCCGGGATAGAAAGAAGCGGCGGGAGAAGAGACAGCCAACGCCGCACGCACCGGCGGAGTAGGCTTGCAGGAAGCGATGGGATTTAGGTTTCCGCGGGATGCGGCGAGCCCGAACATCCACATGAGGCAGAAGAGCAGCAAGTGGAACAGGTATTTTGGAGCATACGCTGCAGATGAGATCATGATGCGTTTGGGTTGCTGAACGCAAACGCATCATTAACTCATGCTATGGGTGACATTGACGTCTCGGCCACGAGGGCATAACGTCTCGTAATGATTCAGGTGCCGTTTGAACCTTGAGATGGGATCGAGAGGTCTAGATATGGCAACGGAACAGCTTGTGCCTGACGCACATGCACAGGTCGACCTCACCAGTTGCGACCGCGAACCGATCCATCAGATTGGTGGTATTCAGCCGGTTGGTTTCCTCATTGCGACCTCATTCGACTGGCTGATCTCGCGCGTGTCCGCGAACGCAACCAGCTTTCTCGGTCGTTCCGTCCAAAACCTGCTGGGTGCCCCGCTTCATGACGTGTTCGTCGAGCAGGCGGTCCATAGCATTCGCAACCAGCTGACCATGCTCCGCGGCCCTGACGCGGTGGAGCGTCTTTTCGCGGTCATGCTCCAGCATGACGGCGCCCTGTTTGACATTTCCGTTCATATTTCTGACACGACGATCATTGTAGAGGCTGAGCCGAGCCAGCCTCTTGGTGAATTGAACGCCGGTTCGATGGTCCGCTCGATGATGTCGCGGATGAAGGGGCAGACCAACCTGGCGCGCGAAGCGGTAAGGCTGGTCCAGAGCCTGACCGGCTTCGACCGGGTGATGGTTTACAAGTTCGATGCCGATGATTCCGGCGAGGTCATCGCCGAGCGGGCACGCGCCGGATTGGAGCCCTTCTTGGGCCTCCGCTATCCGGCCGAGGACATTCCCCGGCAGGCGCGCGCATTGCTCATCCGCAATCCTCTGCGCCTGCTCGCCGATGTCGATGCTCCTCCGAGCCAGATCATTCCGCAGCTTGATGCGATGCGCGAGCCGCTCGACCTATCGATGAGCACGCTGCGAGCCCATTCGACCATGTGCATCGAATACCTCAAAAACATGGGGGTGGGCGGAACGATGACGGTATCGTTGATCCGCGACGGTCGCTTGTGGGGTTTGATTTCCTGCCATCACATGTCCGCGCGGCATGTCGGCTTCGAGCAGCGCACGATCGTCGAGTTGTTCGGGCAACTGCTGTCGTTCCTCATCGCAGAGCAGGAACGTGCCGAACTGGCGCGCTACGAAGCGCGCGTCTGCGATCTGCAGCAACAACTTGTCACCGCCTTGCTGAGCGATGGCGCGCCGGAACAAAAAATTGCCGACATGGCCGAGCACCTGCGGGACCTGGTGCCCTATGACGGGCTGGCGGTCTGCGTCGGCGACAAGGTAATTTTGTGGGGCGCAACGCCGACACTGGCGGAACTGGCGGAACTTCGGTCGCCCCTTGATCACACGACCTCAAGTCGGATCTTTTCGACCAATAGCCTGGCCAGCTTCCATGCGCCTGCAAAGGGCTTTAGCGAGCGCGCCGCCGGCATGTTGGTTATGCCGATTTCCGGTCCCATGACGCCGCGCGACTACCTGATTTTCTTCAGGCACGAGATCGCCCGCTCGGTGGTATGGGCCGGCGTGCCGGGTAAGCTGGTCGTTCACGGTGCAAACGGACCGCGTCTGACGCCACGCAAAAGTTTCGAGGCGTGGCGCGAACTCAAGAGCGGCCAGTCGGCGCCGTGGAGCGAGGCCGAGCTGCGTGCGGCGGAGTTTCTTCGGGTCTCGCTGCTGGAAGCAATGCTCCATTTCACCGGCATGACCGAGCGTGAAAACCGGGCTGCGGCGCAGCGGCAGGAGCTCCTCGTCGCCGAACTCAACCACCGAGTCCGCAATATCCTCGGCCTGATCCGTAGCCTCGTGTCGCAGAGCCGCAACAGCGCCGCCGATATCGATACCTTTGCCGAGATCCTCGGCAACAGGGTGCACGCGCTGTCCCGCGCCCACGACCAGATCACCGCCAAGAACTGGGGGCCGTGCTCGCTGGCGACGCTGATCGCCACCGAAGCTGAAGCATTCCTTGGGGAGGGCGCGTCGCGCATCCGTTCCAGCGGTCCCGCAATACAGTTGCGGCCCCAGGCGTTTTCGACCGTGGCGCTGGTCGTCCACGAGTTGATGACCAACGCGGTCAAGCATGGCGCGTTGGCGGGCGATACCGGACGGATCACCATCGCATGGACACACGATGCCGATGGTAGCGTCACCCTGGACTGGAACGAGGCCGGCGGGCCGCTCGTTGCAGAGCCAACACGAAATGGCTTCGGTTCGACCATCATCCAGCGATCGATCCCACACGAACTTGGCGGCCTGGCGACGCTCGGCTATCCGGCTTCAGGGTTTCAAGCGCGGTTCGTCCTGCCGTCCCAGTACATTGTCGTCGGCGATGACCGTCAGCCCATCCCGATCGCCGCACCGCGCCCGGAAGCGTCGCCACGCCTGTCGGGCCTCATCCTGGTCGTGGAAGACAATGTCCTGATTGCGCTCGATGTCGAGGATGTCCTGATTGCGTTGGGCGCAGCACGTGTGGTGATCGCGAGCAACGTGACTGAGGCGCTGCGACTTATTGACCAGGAAACACCGAGATTCGCCTTGCTCGACATCAACCTTGGCAGGGAGACCAGTTGGCCAATTGCCACGCGCTTACGATCTCTCGGGGTGCATCATGTGTTTGCCACCGGATATGGCGATGGCATCAACTACCCGATTGAGCATCGCTTTACGGCGATCATCACGAAGCCCTACACGCCCGACGCGATCGCGCGGGCGTTTGGTAAAGGCAAGTCGATAGGCTGATCAAAGCACTACGGTGGTATCAGCCCCCTTTCTGGCTATCCGCAATCCCCTTACCCATCAGGAGGCCGAGTTCACCAGGGCGGCCGATATAGGTGCGCATGGTGCGGTACGGCACTTCGGTGATTTCAGTGATCACGTTCAGCTTCGCGGCAGCGTCCTGCGCGCTGAATTTCCCCGCTTTCGGCCGACGCTCGAACACGGCGGCGATGGCCTGCA
Organism: Rhodospirillales bacterium; assembly: GCA_043732745.1. Classification (GTDB taxonomy): domain Bacteria; phylum Pseudomonadota; class Alphaproteobacteria; order Acetobacterales; family Acetobacteraceae; genus CAIQQQ01. Next base: position 7,076 of record JAYTHH010000221.1, on the reverse strand, counting down.
TGGTGCGCGCGGGAATGGTGTCGAGAACCCGCTGATGCTCAGGCGTGATGTCGCGCGGCGTGATCACGCGGTTGGGAACCACATGGCCTTCCTTGCTGTGCGCAATGCGAGGCACGGCTTCCTCCGGCGGTGAGGCACGCAGGTCGGCGGCAGGGAAATCCACCTCGGCACCGTTGTCCTGCTGGAGATAAACCCGATCGCCATCGCATTCGAGAACGGTGCCGCTTGGCTGGCCACGGCGATGCCAGACCTTTTGTCCCACCGAAAACATGCTTTCATTCCCTTACCGAGCGCACCGATGCTCGTCGGTGGTATGGCACTCGCGGTTCGGCAAAGCGACCATGATCGTCGCGTGGGCTGGGCAAACCAAGATGGTTTGGCGGGGCAAGTCGGGCGTTGCCGAAGGTACGGCCGGTGCTGGTGGGGCGGGGGCGGGGGCGGGGGCAGATGCAGAATCCTGCGCATCAGGAGCATCTCCAGATGAAGTTTGCCTGTTGTGATTGATGACCTCAGCGCGGCAGGGAAATCCAGTATTGAAGAATTTCATTGACCGCCTCCGGCTGCTCCATCGGCGGCAGGTGACCGGCATTGGCGATGCGGTGCAGGGAAGCGTTCGGAATCAGGGACGCCATTTCCTCGGCCAAAGCCCAAGGCGTCAGGACATCGCCATCGCCCACCGCAACGATCGTCGGCACCGCGATGGCGGGCAGCAGCGCCAGGCTGTCCGCACGCTGCAGGATTGCCTGCTGCTGGCGGAGGAATGCGTCGCGTCCCACCGCTTCGGCCATGTCGAGGACATCACGGGTGAGGGTCTCGTTGGACAGATGATCGGGGTGCAGCAGTTGCGGCAGCAATCTTGGCGTGACGCCGCGAAAGCGGTTGCCGCGGGTCATCGCCATCAATCCCCGTCTGCGGCGTGACTGCTCCGGCGTGTCGGCGCGGGCGGAGGTGTCGAACAACGCCAGCCTTGTGACGCGCTCGGGCGCCAGCCGCATGATCGCGAGCGCCACGTAGCCGCCCATCGACAGGCCGCACAGCGCGAAACGGCCTGGCATGGCCGCCAATGCGCGGAAGGCCATCGCGTCGATATGGTCGTCCTGGGTTAGATCGGCGACGGTGGCGTGGGGAGTGGCCTCGATCTGGTGGCGCCAGAGCCGGCTGTCACAGAGAAGTCCCGGCAGGAAAAGCAGATCTTCGTTCATGGGACGCTTCTAAGTGCTGCGCACATGGCCGCCAACCTTGACTTTCGGGGCTTTTTTCTCGATACCGACGCCATCGCGCGGCCTTCCCGCGCGTTTTGCCGTGCGCCTGCGCTGGCGCCGCCTTGGAAGCAAACAAAACTTGATCGAGACCCAGACTCCGTCCGAGACATCGTCGGCACAAGACGCGGACACCGTGCATCACAAGCCTGATGCCGCTGTGCCGGCGGCCGTCGTCACCCAGTCGGAGATTGTCGCCGCTTTGCCAGAGGCCGCCGATGCACCGCGGACTGAAGAAGCCGCGCCCGAGGACACCACCCTCGGAGACATGAACATCGCTGCCGTCACCGACAGCGAAGACGAAAGCGAAACGGCGGAAGAAGCCGAGCCCGAGAAAAACGGCTTCGCCGATCTCGGCCTGTCGGAACCCATCCTGCGCGCCATTGCCGAGATGGGCTACCTCACCCCCACGCCGATTCAGGCGCAGGCCATCCCCTATGTGCTGATGGGCCGCGACGTTCTCGGCTGCGCCCAGACTGGCACCGGCAAGACCGCCAGCTTCACGCTGCCCATGCTCGACATTCTGCAAGGCAGCCGCGCCCGCGCCCGGATGCCGCGCAGCCTGATCCTGGAGCCGACGCGTGAACTCGCCCTTCAGGTGGCCGAGAACTTCGTCAAATATGGCAAGCATCTGAAACTCACGCACGCGCTGATCATCGGCGGCGAGAGCATGTCCGACCAGAAGGACCTGCTGAACAAGGGTGTGGACGTGCTGATCGCCACCCCGGGCCGGCTGATCGACATGTTCGAGCGCGGCGGCATGTTGCTGACACAGACCTCTGTGCTTGTGATCGACGAAGCCGACCGCATGCTGGACATGGGTTTCATTCCCGATGTCGAGCGCATCGTGGCGATGCTGCCACCCAGCCGACAGACTCTGTTCTTCTCGGCGACGATGGCGCCGGAGATCAAGCGCCTGGCCGATGCGTTCTTGCGCAACCCAAAGGAGATCTCGGTCTCCAAGCCTGCGTCCGTTGCCCCCACGATCACCTCGCGCCTGGTGATGGTGGCCGAAACCGACAAGCGTGAGGCCCTGCGCCGGCTGATCCGGTCCGAGGACGTGCAGAACGCGCTGATCTTCTGCAACCGCAAGAAGGACGTGGACATCCTGTTCAAGTCGCTCGCGCGGCACGGCTTCGATGTCGGCGCCCTGCATGGCGACATGGCGCAGCCGGTGCGCTTCGCCACGCTGGAGAAATTCAAGGCCGGTGATCTACGCCTGCTCTGCTGCTCCGATGTGGCGGCGCGTGGCATCGATATCGGCGGGCTGAGTCATGTCTTCAACTTCGACGTGCCCATCCATGCCGAGGATTTCGTCCATCGCATCGGTCGCACCGGGCGCGCCGGCAAGGAAGGCAAGACCTTCATGCTGGCCACGCCCGATGATCGCCTGGCGGTGGAGGCGATCGAGAAGCTGACCAATACGAAGTTCGAGACGGTGACGATCGATGGGCTCGACCCGGTGGAATTTTCCGAGGGTCGCGGCAAGCGGGGCCGCGGGCGTGGCAAGCCGGTCGACGCGAAATCGGACAAGCCGAAGCGGGACACCAAGCGTGAGCCCAAGGCCGAAGAGGTCGTCGAAGCCACGTCCAAAGTCGCCGATGAGACCAAGCCGAAGCGCAGCGAGCCGCGCCGTGAGCCGCGCGGGCGTTCGCGTGCCGAAGCTGCACCTGTCCCGGTGGACGCTCCGCAGCCCGAGGTCAATTTGGAGCCGCGGCCGATCGAACGTGCGGTGGAGCGTGCACCCGAGCCGCGCTTCGACCGCAACGCCAACCCACGCTTCGACCGCAATCGCGATCGTCCGCGCCGCGATGACGATCTCGGACCCGCCGTGCTCGGCTTCGGTGACGAAACACCCGCGTTCATGCTGGTGACAGCGATGCCGAAGCGCCATGTTCCCACAACGGCGCCCGCATCGCAGGACGCAGCCGACACGGAGGATTAAGCCATGAACGTCATTTCCCCGATCACCGTCGAAGTCGCCAAGAAGTCCCCGCTGGCCCCGTTCAAATGGGACGACGCGTTGATGCTGGATGGCCAGCTCTCAGAAGACGAGCGCGCCATCCGCGATGCCGCGAACGCCTATTGCCAGGACAAGCTGATGCCGCGCGTCCTTATGGCCAATCGCCATGAAAAGTTCGACCGCGAGATCATGAACGAGTTCGGCGAACTCGGCTTCCTCGGCGCCACGCTCGACAGCCACGGCTGCGCCGGCGTGAACTACGTCAGCTACGGCCTGATGGCCCGCGAGGTCGAACGCGTCGACAGCGGCTATCGCAGCGCGTTTTCCGTGCAGTCCTCGCTGGTCATGTTCCCGATCCACGAATTCGGCTCCGAAGATCAGAAAGACCGCTTCCTGCCCAAGCTGCGCACCGGCGAGTTCGTCGGCTGCTTCGGCCTGACCGAACCAGATGCAGGCTCCGACCCCGCCTCGATGCGCACCCGCGCCAAGTCCGTGGACGGCGGCTATCTCGTCAGCGGCTCCAAGACCTGGATCACCAACTCCCCGATTGCGGACGTGTTCATCGTCTGGGCCAAGGACGACGCCGGCGACATCCGCGGCTTCATCCTCGAAAAGGGCATGAAGGGCCTCACTGCGCCCAAGATCGAAGGCAAGTTCAGCCTGCGCGCCAGCATCACCGGCATGATCATGATGTCCGACGTGTTCGTCCCCGCGGGCAACATGCTGCCGAAGGTGAAAGGGCTCCGCGGCCCGTTCTCCTGCCTTAACCGCGCCCGCTACGGCATCGCCTGGGGTGCCCTGGGCTCCGCCGAGTTCTGCTGGCACGCGGCACGCGACTACACCATGCAGCGTATGATGTTCGGCCGCCCCCTGGCCGCCACCCAGCTTATTCAGAAGAAGCTGGCAGACATGCAGACCGAAATCACCATCGGCCTGCAGGCCGTCCTCCGCCTCGGCCGGCTGATGGACGAACACGCCGCCGCCGCCGAGATGATCAGCCTGTGCAAGCGCAACAGCTGCGGCAAGTCGCTGGATATCGCCCGCATGTCGCGTGACATGCATGGCGGCAACGGCATCGCCGACGAATACCATGTCATCCGCCACGTGATGAACCTTGAGGCCGTGAACACCTACGAGGGCACGCACGACGTGCACGCCCTCATCCTTGGCCGGGCACAGACAGGATTGTCGGCATTCGGGGCGTAACCCTTCCGGCATCTGCCCAGATCCGCATCCAGCGGCTGGGCAGCGATGGCGACGGGGTGAGCGAGCTGCCAACGGGCGAGCGGGTCTATGTGCCCTTCACCCTGCCGGGAGAACTGTGCGACGTCCGCCCAACCGGCAAGCGCGGCGAGGGTTTGGCCGCAGTCGCCGACGTGGTGCTGGAACCAAGCCCGCAGCGCATCGAGCCACCCTGCCTGCATTTTGCCACCTGCGGCGGCTGCGCGTTGCAGCATTGGGACAGCCACGAATACTTCGCCTGGAAAACGAACCTGCTCACGGCCGCCCTGCGTCGCGCCGGCTTCGAACCAGACCCGCTGCCCATCATCCAAACACCACCCTACCAACGCCGCCGCATGGACCTTGCCATCAGGCGCGATCTCGGCATCACCCTGGGGCTGCACGCCGCGCGCGACTCCACGGTGATCGATCTCATTGAATGCCACGTCCTGCACCCGAAGCTCTTCAAACTCATCGCCCCCATGCGCGTGCTGCTGCGCGGTCTGAACGGGCTGGGCCGCGAGGGCTCGGCCATCGTCAACCTGCTCGACAGCGGCCCCGATCTGCTGCTGCGCACCGACCGACCGCTCTCGGTGGTCGACCGCACCCGCCTCGCCGCCTTCGCCACCGAACACAAGATGCCGCGCGTCATGTGGGCACAGAACACCGGCACGCCCGAGATCGCAGCCCTGCTCCGCCCCGCCACCACCAGCTTCTCCGGCACCGACGTCATTCCCCCGCCCGGCGGCTTCCTCCAGGCCTCCCGCCCCGGCGAGGCCGCGATCATCGCCGCCGTCATGGCCTCCCTGCCCGCCAAACCGACGGCGAAATCCCGCGTGTTGGAGCTTTACGCCGGCAGCGGCACCCTCACCTTCGCCATTGCCAAACACATGCGGGTGCACGCCGTCGAAGGCGACCCGCTCGCTGCCGGCGCGCTGAAGGCCGCGGCCGACGCCTCAGGCCAGACCGGCCGCGTGACTGTGGAAAAGCGCGACCTGGTGCGCCAGCCACTGTCCGCCAAAGAAATCGATGCCTTCGCCTGCGTCGTGCTCGACCCCCCGCATGGCGGCGCCGAGACACAGACGGCGCAGATCGCGGCGTCCAAGACCAAGCGCGTCATCTATGTGAGCTGCAACCCTGGCGCTCTCGGCCGCGATGCCGCCATGCTACGCGGCGTGGGGTTCAAGCTGATATCCACCCAGCCGGTGGACCAGTTCCTATGGTCGGCGCGATTGGAAAGCGTGAGTCTGTTCATCCGCTGACGTCAGAGAATTGATCCGTATTAATGCAGGCGCACCCGAGATCGGCCTAGAGTCCCTGGGAGTGATCCACTCGGGAGACCACAAATGAGCGAAATATCACGACAATCCGGCAGCTGGGTTCTTGTTTGCGACGGCGCCAAGGCACTGATTTTCAGCAATTCCGGCAGCGCCATGAAGCCACATCTCGAACTTGTCGATGTTGCCGTGCAGAAGCTGGCCATGGCGCACGACCTCGGCACCGACCGCCCCGGCCGCGTCTACCAATCAGTCGGCTCTGCCCGAAGTGCCAACGAGGAAACCGATTGGCATGAAGTCGGCGAGACCGATTTCCTCAACGCCACGGTGCAGACGCTGGACGCCCTGGTGGCCGAGCATCATGTGAAGAATCTGGTAATCGTCGCCCCGCCCAAGGCGTTGGGCATTTTGCGCACACGCCTTACACCGGCCCTGAAAGCGATTCTCACGGCCGAGCTCGGCAAGGATCTTGTCGGCCACACCACGCACGACATCGAGCTTCACCTGGCCGCCTGACGAAAGTAGGTCGGGCACTGCCCGGCAACAGCGAACCCCGGCAATGTCGGGGTTCGCCCGACCTACGCTCCCACCTTCTCGCTCTCCGTCAACTGGCACCCATTGATCTTCCAGCTCCCATCCTCCTGGTGTTCCATGGTGTAAAGCGCCAGATAGTCGCGCCCATCCGGCCCGACCAACTCCACCTTCTGGATGATCCGGCCCTCATCCTGCACCAGCCCGGCGAACACCGACTGCCGCGCGCGATACACCGGCGGATAACCATGCTGGACCATACTGAGAAAGTAGCCAGGAGTGCCGAACATCTCACGGATCATTGGCGAGGCTTTGTCGAATGCCGCATCAGCGTCATCATGGTGGAAGGCATCCAGCTGGCCGGTGATCACCGACTGAATCGCTGCGCGATCCGCAGGAGTTTGCGCGTTCGCCGCGCCTGCAATCAATCCGATCACCAACGCCAGCACAATGCGCATCGCCCACTCCCATGAAACACCTGCTGCTATACGTGGAAGCTTTCGCCGCAGCCGCAACGGCCCTTCTCGTTCGGATTGACGAAAGTGAACCCGACCGACAGCGCCTTCACCTCGTAATCCATCGTGGTGCCGATCAGGAAAAGCGTGGCTTTCCGATCCACCAGCACGGTCAGCCCCTTATCGACCACCACCTCATCAGTCGGTGCCGCTGCATCAACCCAGCTCATATCGTACGACATGCCCGAGCACCCTTTGGTGCTGACCGCGATGCGCAGCAGCTTGCCGTTGTCTCCCTTGGCGTAAAGTGCCGCCAAACGCTCGGCAGCCGCATCCGAAAGCTGCATCAACGGCGGTAGTGCGCGGCGGG
>JAYTHH010000220.1:0-4707 GCA_043732745.1 Rhodospirillales bacterium | reverse complement strand
CATAGACGTCTGACGCCGCCTTCACGCTTTCCACCACGGCGCAGGCCTCGCCCTCGGTAACGTCGCGGCCTGGCTCGGGCAGTTCGACGAACACCACGTCGCCCAGCGCTTCCTGGGCGTGATTTGTGATCCCCACGGTTGCCGTGTCGCCATCGAGGCGCACCCATTCATGGTCCTTGGTGAAGCGGATCTGGGTCATGTGATGTCCTTCAGCGGGAGTAGCGGTGGGGAACGAATGGCATGGTGACGATACGGGCGGGCAACGGCTTGCCGCGAACTATCAAGGCGATGGGCGTGCCATCGGAGGCGTCAGCGGTATCGACATAGCCCATGGCGATGGGGGCGCCCACGCTGGGGCCGAAGCCGCCAGATGTGATTTTGCCGATGACGGCGCCGCTGGCATCGACGATTTCGGTGCCGCCGCGGGCGGGAGCGCGGCCTTCCGGCTGGATGCCGACGCGGCGGCGCGACACGCCGTTGTCCATCTGTGAGCGCAGCGCCGGGCCACCGGCGAAGTCCCACGCCATTTTGCGACGTTTGTTGATGGCGAAGGTGAGGCCGGCTTCGACAGGGGTGGTGGTGGTGTCGATGTCGTTGCCATACAGCGGCAGCCCGGCTTCGAGGCGCAGGCTGTCGCGGGCGCCAAGGCCCACGGGGGCGACTTCCGGCTCGGCCAATAACATCCGGACGAATTTTTCGGCGGTGGCGCCGGGAATGGAGATTTCGAAGCCGTCTTCGCCAGTGTAGCCGGAGCGGGAGGCGCGGATGCGGCCGATGCTGTCGATTTCGAAATCACGGACGTCCATGAAGGACATGGCGGCCGACGTTGGCGCGAAGCGGGCGAACACCTTGGCGGCTTCGGGGCCTTGGAGGGCGATCAGTGCGCGGTCCTCGTGGCGGGTGAGTGTTACGCCTGCGGGCAGGTGCGCTGCGATATGGGCGAAATCCGCTTCCTTGCGGCCGGCGTTGACCACCAGGAACAGCTCGGTGTCGCTGATTTTCGCCACCATGAAATCGTCCAGGATGGTGCCGGTGTCGGTCAGCAGGAGCGAATAGCGCTGGCGGCCGGGTTTGAGGCCCTGGATGTCGCCGGGGATCAGCGCTTCGAGCGCGGCGATGGCGAGGGCGCCTGCGAGCGTGGCCTGGCCCATATGCGAAACGTCGAACAGGCCAGCCTGGGCACGGCAATGCAGATGTTCCGTGAGGATGCCGGCCGGGTATTGCACTGGCATGGCGTAGCCAGCGAAGGGCACCATCTTGCCGCCGAGCTCACGGTTTAGAGCGTCCAGCGGGGTAATCTTCAAAGATTCGCTCATTCTGGCTCCGGACGCGGGTCAGCTGGCAACGATATGTCGCCAGAATGACCCCCCTCTGTCACGGAACCTGAGAGATTCGGGCCAAAACAATGGCCCTTTCGCCGTCGGTGCAGCCACAATTGTGTGGCCGGCTTTCCAGAGATTCTTTATCCCGACGCGGTCCTGGGCACCTGAGCGTTTCCGGGGGCCGGTTGCGCCTTCGGCGGCAAGCAGCGTGCTTGCACTCTCCCGCGAGGGATGGCTCGAATGCCCTCTACATGGCGGATTGCGCCGCGCCGTTCAACTGCTAAACGGGATGGGGATCGGAACGAATGGGGCGGTTCGGCACTTCTTTGTTCTAAGATTGGGAGAGTTTCCGATGGCCAACATCAATTATCGCGTGGTTCCGCATGACGGCGGCTGGGCATACACGTTGGACGGCGTGTTCTCCGAGACGTTCCCGGCCCACGCGCTCGCCTTTCGCGCGGCGCAGCTTGTGGCCCAAGAACAGCACGTGCCGGGCAATACAACGTATATCGAGTATCAGGACGCTGCCGGCGAATGGCATACCGAAACGTCTATGGGCGATGATCGTCCGGATGTGGATGTGGTGAAGTAGCCGCCTTTACGGGATCAGGAGTTCGATCACGAACGGGCCAGGGGTGCGGTTGGCCTGTTCGAACAGGTCGTTGAACTGATCCATGGTGGTAGCCTGTGCTGCCGCCACGCCCATGCCGCCGGCGATCTTCACCCAGTCCAGATCGGGATTGCCGAGATCCATCATGTCCAGCGCGACGCGGCCGGGATTGGCGCCGACACTGGCGAGTTCGCCCAAAAGAATGGCGTATTTGCGGTTGGCGAGAATGATGGTGGTCACATTCAGCCGCTCGCGTGCCTGGGTCCAGAGCGCCTGCACGGTGTACATCGCCGAGCCGTCGGCCTGAAGTGTGACCACGCGGCGATCCGGGCAGGCGACGGCGGCGCCGGTCGCCATCGGCAAGCCATCGCCAATCGCACCACCGGTCAGTTGCAGCCAGTCATGCGGGGCGGCGTGATGCGTGCCGGGGTAAAGGCCGCGGCCGAAGCTGACGCTTTCATCCACCACAATGGCGTTGTCCGGCAGCAGCGCGCTGAGTGAACGGCCCAGGGCCTCGCTGGTCACGGCGCCGGTGGCCTTCTCGCTGCGCCGGCCTGATGTGGGGGCGACGGACTTTGCGTCGAGCGTGTCGGCCAAAGCGGTGAGCGTGGCGGCGAGGTCGTGTTCCATCCGCGCCAGCACATGCACCTGGGCGTCTTCCGGGAACATGTAGCCGGGCTTGTTGGGGTAGGCGAAGAAGCCGACCGGCTTGTGTGCGCCGACGAGGATGACGTGCTTGACGCCGGCCAGCGACGCGATGGCCTGGTCGATCGGGTAGGGGATGCGGTCGATGGCGTGGCGGCCTTCGCCGCGTTCGATGCGGGCGTTGGAAGTCTGCGCCATCAAGGTGGCGCCGGTGGCCGCCGCGATGGCGTGCGCGGTGGCAAGCGGCGCGGCGCGCAGGGCGCTGTTGCCGAGCACGATGACGGTCTTTTCGCCTCGGCGGAGGATGCGGGCGGCGGTGGCGATCAGGCCTGGTTCGGCGGCCTGGGCGGTGGGGATGGGCAGCGGTTTGGCCACCACGCCGCCGGCGTCCCAGCAGGTGTCGGACGGCAGGATGAGGGTGGCGATGGTGCCGGGGGTGGTCTGCGCGGCCTGAGCTGCCATGGCGGCGTCCTGGCCCACGGTTGCCGCATGGGTGGCGGTGCGGACCCAGCCGGAGACGACGCGGGCGAGGCCTTCGGTGTCGGCTGTCAACGGCGCGTCGAGTGGGCGGTGGTAGGTGGCCTGGTCGCCGACGCAGTTCACCATCATGGTGAAGGCGCGGCGCCCGTTGTGCAGGTTGGACAGGCCGTTGGCGAGGCCGGGGCCGCAATGCAGCAGCGTGGCGGCGGGTTTGCCGGCCATGCGGGCGTAGCCGTCGGCCGCACCCGTGACGACGCCTTCGAACATTCCGAGCACGCAGCGCATGCCGGAAACACGGTCCAGTGCGGCCACGAAATGCATCTCCGAGGTGCCCGGATTGGCGAAGCAGGTGTCGATCCCTGCCGCCAGCAATGTGTGCACCAGACTTTCCGCGCCGTTCATGGACATCCGCATTCCCCGTGTTTATGCACGAACCTGAACGCCCGTGGACAAGGGCGCAAGCCGAGGAAGCGATCTATGAACATCCTGTATCCCGAGCGCATGTACACCGATGACACGGTGGAGCGAGAGGTGTTTGGGCCGGGCGCCACCATCGTGATGCGCGATGCCGCCACTTTGGCCGATCTGGCGCAGCCCGATCGCGACGCCGTGGAGGGGCTGATGATTTTCCGCCAGTTCGCCCCAGGTCCGGAGCTGGCGAAATTTCCAAAGCTGCGCGCGGTGGTGCGCATGGGCGTGGGCTATGACCGCGTCGATCGCGCCTGGTGCGCCGCGCATGGCGTGACGGTGTGCAACGTGCCTGATTACGGCACGATGGAGGTGGCCGACCACGCCATCGCCCTCGCACTGGCCTTGCGGCGCGGCATCGTGCTGCATCACGAGGCGCAACGTCGCCCGGTGCCGGCGCCGTGGACGCAGATCGAAACGCCCATGATCCGCCGGTTGTCGTCGCAGGTGTTCTGCATCGTGGGCCTAGGCCGTATCGGCACCGCGGTGGCCCTTCGCGCTAAGGCGTTCGGGTTTGACGTGGTGTTTTTCGATCCGCTGCGCTCCAACGGCTCCGACCTCGCCATCGGCATCAGGCGCGCCCGCTCGCTCGACGAACTTCTCGCCCAATCCGACGTGCTCAGCATCCACACCCCGCAAACGCCCGAAACCATCGACATGATCGGCGCCCGCGAACTGGCCCTGCTGCCAAAAGGCGCCGTCGTCATCAACACCGCCCGCGGCCGCATCATCGACATCGACGCACTCGAAGCCGCCCTACGCTCCAACCACATCGCCGCCGCAGGCCTTGACGTAATTCCGGTGGAGCCGCCGGTCGACCCGATCCCTGGCCTGCTTCGCGCCTACCGCGATCGCGAGGAATGGCAGGAAGGCCGCCTCATCATCACCCCGCACTCCGCTTTCCACACCCCGGAAGCCTGGTACGACATCCGCCGTAAATCGGCTGAGACGATGGCGGCAGCGCTCAGCAACGCGCCGCAGAACGTGATTGCGCCGGATAGCTACTGACTCGGGTGACTCATTCGCGGATACGCCGACAGCTTAACAGGCAAAGTGCGGAGCGAGCTTTAAAGCTGGCGGTAATCCTAGTGGAGCGAATCTAACGCTTGGTGCCCTCGCCTGACCGCGGCGATGATCTTGTCGGGGTCCTTGGTCCATCTGAATGGGCGTGGGTTTTCGTTT
>JAYTHH010000219.1:0-4773 GCA_043732745.1 Rhodospirillales bacterium | reverse complement strand
CGCCGGCCCAGCTGCCCTCCGCCGCATGGGCGTCAAAAAAGCAGCGCACTTCGGACAGGATCGCGTCGAAGCTGCGCGTCTTGACCGCGGGCTGGTTGCGGTGCGCGGTGGTGGTGATCGTGTTGCCGTGCATCGGGTCGCACAGCCACACCGCCCGCCGCCCATCCTTCTTCACCGCGCGCAAAATCGGCGGCAAAAGACGTTCCACCTTGTCCGCCCCCATCCGGCAGATCAAGGTCAGCCGGCCGGGCTCGTCACGCGGATTGAGAATGTCGATCAGCCGCAGCAGTTCGTCCGGATCGGTGGACGGCCCCACCTTGATGCCGATCGGGTTCTTCACGCCGCGCAGGAATTCCACATGCGCGCCGTCCGGCTGGCGGGTGCGATCGCCGATCCACAGGAAATGCGCCGAGCACGCGTAGGTATCGCCGGAGGTGCTGTCGACGCGGGTCAGTGCCTGCTCATATGGCAGCAACAGCGCCTCATGGCTGATGAAGAAATCCGTCTCCCGCATTTCGCGGGTGGTGTTCGATGTCATGCCGCAGGCCGCCATGAACGCCAGCGTCTCATCGATCCGGCCCGACAGTTCGCGGTAGCGCTCGGCCAGGGGTGAACGCTCGACGAAGCCCAGATTCCAGCGGTTCACCTCGTGCAGGTCGGCATAGCCGCCCGACGCGAAGGCGCGCAGCAGGTTCATGGTGCCGGCGGACTGGAAATAGCCCATCTCCATGCGCTGCGGATCGGGGGCGCGCGTGGCGGCGTCGAATTCCGGGCCGTTGATGATGTCGCCGCGATAGGTCAGCAACGTCTCGTCGTTCTTGGTCTCGGTCTCCGAGCTGCGCGGCTTGGCGTATTGCCCGGCCATGCGCCCCATCTTTACCACCGGCACCGCGGCGCCATAGGTGAGCACGACAGCCATCTGCAGCAGCACGCGGAACGTGTCGCGGATGGAGTTGGCATTGAAATCATTGAAACTCTCGGCGCAGTCGCCGCCTTGCAGCACGATGGCGCGGCCTTCCTGCACCAGCGCCAACTGCGCCTTCAGGCGACGCGCCTCGCCGGCAAACACCAGCGGCGGATACGAGCCGATCTTGCCTTCCATCGCCGCCAGCTTGGTGGGGTCGGGATAGTCTGGCACCTGCCGGATCGGCTTGTTGCGCCAGGAGGAAGGCGTCCAGGTCTCTGTCATGGTCAGTTCCACAGAATGTCCGAGCACAGTTTGTGCCCGGAGGAGGCTGCGCAGTTTTGCGCCATGCGAAGGGAGTCAGGGCAGCATAATGCCTGAATATTGGCGTATGGCTACCGGGGTCAGATCTGACGGCTGTCTCAAGGAACTCCAGCCCGGACATTGCGCGCCGCCTGGCGAAGCAATCTGGGAGTTTGGCCTGCAGGTTTCCGCCTGTTGCCCCCTGGGATGGCCTGCCCCACGCGACATCCGGGTGCCGGTCACGTGACAATGCAGTGACAGCAAAGGTCTAGCGTCACCAATCAGGCGGGCCGTCCGACCCAGGTATGGAATGCCCACCTGCACCCTGTTATTCGTTTCTGTGGGCGAATGCCCGCTTAAAGGATCCACGATGAAGAAGATGATTTTGGCTTCAGCATCCCTGCTCGCGTCTTTCGGAGCCGCGCACCAGGCGCACGCCCAGAAGGAAGCCATGGGCATGTTCTACGAGATGCAGCTCGCACCGTCGGTGTGCAAGTGGACCGATGCCGCCGACCACAAGAAGCTCGACGCCAGCATCGCCGCCCAGGAGAAGGGTCTCGGCGTCTCTGCGTCCGAGAAAGCCACGATGGTGAAGGCGGCGGAAGCTGAACTGAAGTCGGACCTGTCCAACTGTGACAAGGACGGCATGCTGCGGATGATGTACAATGAAGCCGTAAAATAAGACGATTTCAACGGCGCGCCGAATGGGGCCTGATCGCAAGAGCGGTCGGGCCCCATTCGATTTGGGCCGCCGGCCCTGCCTAACCCGCCACGCGGGTCCGCGTGCGCATGGTCACGAATTCTTCCGCCGCGGTCGGATGGATGCCCACGGTGCGGTCGAAATCAGCCTTGGTGGCGCCGGTGTTGATGGCGATGGATATGCCCTGCATGATCTCCGGCGCGTCCTCCCCGATCATATGCGCCGCCACCACCTTCTGGCTCGCCTGGTTCACGATCAGCTTCATAAACGTCTTCCGCGCCCGACCGCTCATGGTGTGACGCATCGGTATGAACCGGCTGATATAGACGTCAAATGGCCCCTCGGAATGCGACAGCGCCACCGCCTGTTCCTCGGTCGGCCCCACGGTTGCGATCGGTGGGATGGAGAACACCGCCGTCGCCACCCGGTCCAGATGCCACTCACGCGGCCCGTTGCCATAAAGCGCCTCGGCCAGCGAATGCCCCTCGGCGATCGCCACCGGCGTGAGGTTCAGCCGGTCCGTCACGTCGCCGATCGCATAGATATGCGCCACGTTGGTGACGGAGCCGGGATGGACCATGACAGCCCCCTGCGCCGAAATTTCCACCCCGGCCTTGTCCAGCCCCAGCCCTTCAGTATGCGCCGTGCGGCCGATGGCGGCGAATACCAGATCGGCCCGCACCTCGCCGCCGCCGGGCAGATGCACGATCTTGGTGTCGCCCTCGGCGGTTACGCAGGTCACGTTGGAGCCGGTATGCACGCGCACGCCATTGTCGCGCAGCGCGTCGCGCAGCCCAAGACGCAGATCCTCGTCAAAACCGCGCAACGGCAGGTCCTGGCGCATGATGAGATCCACCTGGGCGCCCAGGCCCGCGAAAATGCCGGCGAATTCCACCGCGATGTAGCCGCCGCCGAGCAGCGCTACGCGCCTCGGCATTTCGGGCAGGAAGAACGCGTCGTCCGAGACGATGCAATGCTCCGCGCCCTTGAACTTCGGTGCCGTCGGGCGTCCGCCCGCTGCGATCACGATGCGCTCGGCGGTCACGCGCTGGCCGCCGACATCGAGCGTGTGATCGTCGATGAACGTTGCGCGCGCCTCGAAGCTCTTCACGCCTACGCCGCCCAAAAGATTCGCGTAGATGCCGTTGAGCCGGCTGATCTCGCCGTTCTTGGTGGCGATCAACGCCTGCCAATCATGCGAGCCGGGCTGGGTGGTCCAGCCGAAGCCGGCGCTGTCAGGCATGTGGTTGCCGTATTCGGCCGCCATCACCATCAGCTTCTTTGGCACGCAGCCCACGTTCACGCAGGTGCCCCCCCAGAACTTCTCCTCCGCCACCGCCACGCTGGCGCCGAGCGACGCCGCGATCCGCGCACAGCGCACCCCGCCGGAGCCGCCACCGATGACGAAAAGGTCGAAATCATATTTCACGGCGGATCTCCGAGCGGTTCAGTCGGATATGGGAACGGGGTGCTGCACGATCAGCCCGCGTCGGAACAGTGCCGCCATGCACGCGCAGGGCTGGCGGGCGGCGGACCGCCAAATATGATTAAGGTATAGGTGGCTGTGTTTTTTGAGCGGGGGCCGCTACTCCACCGTCACCGACTTTGCCAGATTCCGTGGCTGATCAACGTCCGTGCCCTTCAGGACGGCCACATGATAGGCCAGGAGTTGCACCGGAATGGCATAGAGAATCGGCGCCACGAAAGGATCCACCGTCGGCAGGATCACCGTCTCCACTGAGATGCCGGCCAGCTTCGCCGCACCCTCGGCGTCGCTGAACACGATCAACTGGCCCCCACGCGCTGCCGCCTCCTGCAGGTTGCTGGCGGTTTTCTCGAACAGCGGGCCGGAGGGGGCGATGGCGATCACTGGAACGTTTCGGTCGATCAGCGCGATCGGGCCATGCTTCATTTCGCCGGCAGCATAGCCCTCGGCATGAATGTAGCTCAGCTCCTTCAGCTTCAGCGCGCCCTCCATGGCGATCGGGAAGCACGAGCCACGCCCAAGATACAGCACGTCCCGCGCCTCGGCGATCCGCACCGCGATCCGCCGCACCGGGCCTTCGTCATCGAGAATATCAGTCGCGTGGCCAGGCACTTCCAGCAAGGCGGCGGTAAGGCGCTTTGCTTCGTGCTCGGACAGCGCACCCCGCGCACGTCCGGCGGCCAAGGTGAAACACGCCAGCACCATCAATTGCGCCGTGAATGCCTTGGTGCTTGCAACGCTGATCTCGGGCCCGGCGATGGTGGCCAGCACCGCATCCGACGCACGGGCCATGCTGCTCTCAGGCACATTCACTATGCTCAGCACATGCTGATGCTGGCTTTTCATATAGTGAAGTGCCGCCATGGTGTCGGCGGTCTCGCCGGACTGGCTGATCAGCAGGCCCAGCCCACCAGCCTCCATCGGCGGCGTGCGGTAGCGGAATTCGCTGGCGACGTCGGCATCGGTGGGAATGCGCGCCACCGTCTCCAGCCAGGCGCGGCCGACCTGTCCGGCATAGAACCCCGACCCGCACGCGCTGATGGTGATGCGCTTGATGGCGGCCACATCGAACGGCAATTCAGGCAGGACCACGCTTCCCGTGGCGGGGTTGACCATCTGGTGCAACGTGTCGCCCAGCACCGCCGGGTTCTCGTGCAGCTCCTTGTGCATGAAATGGCGGAAGTTGCCCTTCCCCACCGCAGCGCCGGTCAGCGCCGTCAGGCGCACCTCGCGAATGACCTCATGGCCGTTGGTGTCGAAGAACTGGGCCGCGTCACGCTTCACGATCACCCAATCGCCGTCGTCGAGATAGGCGATGCGCTGGGTCAGCGGCGCCAGCGCCAGCGCGTCAGAGCCCACGAACATCTCGCCGTCGCCATA
>JAYTHH010000218.1:0-4792 GCA_043732745.1 Rhodospirillales bacterium | reverse complement strand
TCGGATGATGCTATAGGAACAATTCCTGAATGCAACCGCTTCGCCTGAGCCAGATGTGCATCGCCACCAGCCTCGGTCGAGGCCTGGACGCGCAGTTTGATGCGCTGCGCACCGGCCATAGCGGGCTCGCGCCGTGTGTGTTCGAGAATGTTCAATTGAACACGCATGTGGGCGCCATCGACGCGCTCGACCATGTGCACCTGCCGGCAAATCTGGTGGCCTATGACTGCCGCAACAACCGCGCCGCCGAGCTGGCCCTGCGCCAGGACGGCTTCGAGGACGCGATGGCGTCAGCGCGCGAGAGCTACGGCGCAAGTCGGATCGGCGTGTTCCTAGGCACCAGCACATCCGGCATCCTGGAGGCTGAGCACGCCTACCAGGCGCGCGACCCCGACACGGGCCGGCTGCCCGAGCATTTCCGCTACGCCACCACCCACAACACGTATTCGCTAGCAGCCTTCGTTCAGCGCCGGTTCGGCCTGTCCGGCCCGGCACTGGTGGTATCCTGTGCCTGCGCGTCGACCGGCAAGGCATTCGGCAACGCGGCGCGGGCGATGGCGGCAGGGCTCTGCGACGCCGCCATCGTGGGCGGGGCGGACACTCTGTGCCTGACCACCTTGCACGGCTTTGCCTCGCTGAACCTGATCTCACCGGAGCCGTGCCGGCCCTGCGATGGCGGACGGGACGGGATTTCCATCGGCGAGGCGGCGGGCTTCGTGCTGCTGGAGCGCTGCGACGCCAAAGCGGGCGACGCCCAGGCGGGAGATATTCTGTTCCGCGGCCTCGGCGAGAGCAATGACGCCTATCATATGTCCTCGCCGCACCCGCAGGGCGCCGGCGCCCGGCTTGCCATCGACCGCGCGCTGGAAGCAGTGGGGCTGCAACCCGGCGACATCGACTATGTGAATCTGCACGCAACGGCCACTCTGGTGGGCGACAAGGCCGAGGATCACGCGATGTTCGCGACGTTCGGCGGCGAGACCCCGTGCAGCTCCACCAAGGGCCTTACCGGCCATACATTGGGCGCAGCGGGGATTGTGGAGGCGATCTTCTGCGCGCTGGCGTTGCAGCACCAGTTCATGCCGGGCTCGGCGCATCTGCGCACGCGCGACAGCGGCTTTCGCAGCAACGTTCTGCGCTTGGGGCGTGCCGCCGATCTGCGGCGCGTGATGAGCAACTCGTTCGGTTTCGGTGGCACCAATTGCAGCCTTATCCTCGAGCTTGCCGCATGAGGCTTTTTGTCGATGGCGTCGGCGTGCTGGGCCCGGGAATGCCGGATTGGTCGACGGCGTGCGCATTGCTCGCCGATGGGCGGGATGTGGTGCCTGCACCGGTCGTGCCTCCCGCCATCGCAGCCCTGCCGCCGGCGGAACGTCGCCGCACTGGCACGGTGGTAAAGCTGGCCGTGACGGTGGGGCTGGAGGCGTTGGCCCACGCGCGGCGCAATCCGTCCGACATGGCCACCGTGTTCACCTCGTCTGGCGCCGACGGCGACACCATCCATGCAATCCTCAGCGTTCTCACGACCGGTGACTGTCAGATCTCGCCCACGCGGTTTCACAATTCCGTACACAACGCACCGTCCGGCTATTGGGCGCTGGCCTGCGAGGCGATGGCGCCAAGCACCAGCCTGTGCGGGTTTAATGGCAGTTTCGCCATGGGATTGCTGGATGCGGCTGCCCAGGTCTGCGTCGACCGGCGGCCGGTCACATTGATGTCATATGACCACCCGTATCCAGAGCCGTTGTATGCGGTGAGGTCGTTGCGCAATGTTTTCGGTGTCTCGCTGGTCCTCTGCCCAGAACGTTCCGATGCGAGCCTGGCGGAACTGCGTGTAACGACACGGCAGAGCGTGAACGCGCAGCCAGGCTGCACGGAGGACGTCCGCGCGCAGCCAGGCTGCACGGAGGACGTCCGCGCGCAGCCAGGCTGCACGATGGCGCAGCCGGAACTGGAAGCAATACGCCGGGACAACCCGGCCGCGCGAAGCCTGCCCTTGCTGAGGGCACTCGCGCAACAAGGGGGAAAGGTCGTGATCGAGGGTATTGAGAACATGCTGGTGGATGTCACGGTGGTCCGCCTGTGATCCGCACTCCGACCGGCGAGATCGACATCGCTGCCTTGATCCCGCACAGCGGATCGATGTGCCTGCTCGATCACGTGGTGAGATACGATGAGACGGAGATCCATTGTAGCACAGGCTCGCATCGCAACGCCGCCAATCCGCTGGCGGTGGGCGGCCGACTGGACACGATCTGTGCGGTGGAATACGCGGCCCAGGCGATGGCACTGCACGGCGCGCTGACCGGGCCGGTGGCCGGGCGGCCGACCATGGGCTATCTCGCCAGCCTGCGCGACGTGGATTGCGACGATGACCGGCTGGACCTGCTGGAAGCGGATCTGGACATCACCGCCACGCGGCTGCATGGCGAACCCGGCCGCTTTATCTACATGTTCGCAGTGCACTGCCAGGGCCGCAAGCTGCTGACCGGGCGCGCCGCGGTGGTGCTGGATGCGGGCGGCGGCGGTCTTAGATCATGATGAGTTTGGGTTGCTTGACCCAAATGCATGAACATGGTCGCCAAAACGACAGATTGGAGCCTGTTGGTTTTCTCTGCCTGAAATCATCAGGCGCTAACGCATGAGGCGTGCGTTGGTGACGGGCGGTAGCGGCGCGCTGGGTGCTTCGATCTGCCGCGCGCTGGCAGGCCAGGGTCATCACGTCGTGATCCATGCCAATGGCGGTGCCGATCGTGCCACCGGGCTTTGCCACGCCATCATCGCCGAAGGTGGTTCGGCCGAGACGATCCTGTTCGATGTCACCGATACCGAGGCCGCGTCCGAAGCATTGGCGCGGGTGCTGGAAGGCGGCGCCATCGAGATCCTCGTCAACAATGCCGGCATTCACGACGACGCCGTCATGCCGGGGATGCGGGCGGTGCAGTGGAGCCGTGTGATCGACGTGTCGCTGGGCGGCTTCTTCAACGTTACGCAGCCTCTGCTGATGCCGATGATACGAGGCCGCTGGGGGCGGATCGTGTCGATCTCGTCGGTGGCGGCGGTGATGGGCAATCGCGGGCAGACCAATTATGCCGCCGCCAAGGCCGGGCTGCACGGCGCCACCCGCTCGCTGGCGTTGGAACTGGCCAGTCGCGGTGTGACCGCGAATGTGGTGGCGCCGGGGATCATCGCCTCGCCGATGGCCGATGCGGCGTTTCCGCCTGAGATGGTGGCCAGGCTGGTGCCGATGAAGCGGGCCGGGACCGCGGATGAGGTGGCGGCTTTGGTGCGGTTCCTGGTGTCTGACGACGCCGGCTACATCACCGGGCAGGTGATCTCGATCAACGGGGGGATGGCTTAGAGCCTGATGATCAGAGCCTGAGATTTTATATCAGCTGTCCTCAGTGTTGAGCCATGACCTCGCGCAGGCTGGGCATGTTCTCCCATTGAGAGATGGCCGGTGGTCGGAACGTGCTCCGCACAATACCTGGGCGGAGCAGCATGGATTTTCCGCCACACGTGATCACGGCTGGCGTGGGCGTCACGCAACCCGGCGGCAGGCCGCGCGTTTGCAGGGCTCAGTCGATGGAGCAGCCGATGATCAAAGCCCTGGGTTACGCCGCCAATCAATCGAACAGCCAGCTCAAGCCCCTCGTCTTCGAACGCAAGGAGGCCGGGACACATGAGATCGAGATCGACGTTCTTTTTTGCGGCGTCTGCCACTCGGACATTCACCAGGTCAAGAACGAGTGGTCCAACACCGTCTATCCCTGCATGCCAGGCCACGAGATTGTCGGCCGTGTCACCAAGGCCGGCGCGCACGTGACCCGGCATAAGGTCGGCGACATGGTGGGGGTCGGCTGCATGATCGAGAGCTGCCGCCACTGCGACCCCTGCGAAGCTGGCGACCAGAACTACTGCGAGGGCCCGAACAGCTGGCTCGCCACGTATAACGGCCCGATGATACCCGCCAAGATGGCGCCGGACGGCAAAAATCAATACGGGCGCGACAATACCTATGGTGGGTATTCGAACGTCGTTGTGGTGAATGAGGACTTCGCGCTCAAGATACCCGCTGCGCTGAAGCCGGATGTGGCGGCGCCCATCCTGTGTGCCGGGGTGACGACCTATTCGCCGATGAAGCATTGGGGGGTGAAGGCCGGCGACAAGGTGGGTATCATCGGCTTCGGTGGGCTTGGCGACATGGCGGTGAAGATTGCCCGCGCGATGGGTGCTGAGGTCACGGTGTTCACATCCCACAAAGAAAAGCTGGATGAGGCGGCGGCCCTGGGTGCGAAGGGCGTGCTTGAGAGCGATGCCGACGCGCTGGATGCGCTGAAGTCCAGCTTCGACTTCATGCTCTCGACCATTCCGCAGAAGCACAACATCAACCCGTTCCTGCCGCTGCTGAAGCGCGACCGGACCATCTGCATCGTGGGCGCCCTGGAATCGATGGCGCCCGTAAACAACATGCACGTGGCGGCGCGTCGCAATAGCGTCGCCGGATCATTGATCGGCAACCTGGCCGACACGCAGGAGGTGCTGGACTTTTGCGCCGAGCACGGGATCGGCCCCGACATCCAGGTTATTCCGATCCGGCAGATCAACGATGCCTATCAGCACGTCGAGAAGGGCGAAGTGCGGTTCCGCTACGTCATCGACATGGCGTCGTTGAAGCAGGAAATGGAAGCGGCATAAACCTGCAGTCGCGGTCCAGGGAACTGGAATGCCGTCAATCAGCGTTGAATATGTTCCCAGGGGACTGGATGCGCCCGTGATGGACAGGATCAGG
>JAYTHH010000217.1:0-4822 GCA_043732745.1 Rhodospirillales bacterium | reverse complement strand
GGGCGCCTCCTAGGGCGATCCGGTCACGATCGGCCTGGCGCGCGCTGCTGCCTATGGTGCCGACACCGAAGCCGAGCCCCAGCGTGTCGTTCTCCCGGCCCGGGATCAGCGCCTTGACCGTCACGCCGCCGTTGATGCTGAAATCCACCAGGTTGCGGTCGCCGGTGCTGCCCATGGCGCGGGCGAACAGGCTGACCAGCATCGGACTGTCCGGCGACGGCCTCCAGATGCCCTGGTCGGCCACGCCATAGACGCTGTAGTTGCCTTTGCGCATCTTGGGATTGCCGTTCGACGCCGCCGACGCACGCGCAATGCCGGCGGTGTCGAGGCGCTGGTCCGGGAAGGCGGCGGTGTCATACCAGGCGCCGATCTTGTAGCTTGCGGGCAGGCCCAAAGGGTTTGACGCTCCAGCAGCAGCACCCGGCGCAAGGGGCTGGTTGAGCGCATACTGCGCCTCGGCGATGAACAGTGCCCCAGTGCGGAGGTTGAAATTGCCACCCCAGCGGGTGCTTCCGCGCAACTGGCTGTCATTGGCGAACGGTCCGCCCGGCGGGTTGTCCTGGAATACGCCGCCGAGCAGGGAGACGTTCTGCATGGGCGTGCCGCGGAACCGGACGCCCAGCGACGACAGCGGATAGACGGGCCCGCCTGCATACATGTCCATGGATGGCAGCAACGGCCAGCCCATCGCATTGTTGATGAAGATGGCGCCGTTGGCGCTCGAAATGAATTCCTGGTCGATGCTCTGCTGGCCCAGCTTCACATCGAACGCGCCTTCCAGAAAGCTGTGCTGATACCAGATCTCCCACAGACGCGTGGTTGGCAGCGCCTCAATACCGCTAGATGTCTGCAGGCTGCCAAGGTAGTACTGGCTGAGATTGCGGCCATGGATCTGCAGACCACTGACGTTGAACATACCACCGGCCCACAGCCCAGCTTTTTCGGTGTCGAGTTGCATCGTAAGAGTGGTCAGGCCGTCATAGGTTGCGCCCTGCTTGTATCCGTCGCTGGTGTTGCCGTGAAGGTCGGTCTGCTCGACCAGATTAACGGTGATCCCCGCATCAGAAAGCCGCGTGCGCAGACCACCGAGATCACCGAGCAGAGTCGAGCGTTCCCATAAGCCGGTGTTCACGGCGAGCGGTGTTTCGCTCGGTGAGGGGGCCGGGGTGGGCGCTTGCGCCAGAGCCGGGCCAGCCATCAAGGCAAAGGCGGAGGCGACCAACAGAGCACGGGTCATGGGACTCGCCTCAAAGTGTTATCTTATAATATTCCATAGCAGCTTCGTCCTGCTCCGGCAATCCGTTTTGGACGGGATCCAGTGGCGGTGCCATCAATCCGCCACCGTTAGGTGGCGGTGCCACCAATCGTGAGGCCGGACAACTTGAGAGTCGGCTGGCCCACACCCACCGGCACGCCCTGCCCGTTCTTGCCGCAGGTGCCGATGCCGGGGTCAAGCGCCATGTCTGAACCGACCATTTCCACCTTGGTAAGCGAGTCGGGCCCGTTGCCGATCAGCGTGGCCCCCTTCACCGCCGGCCCGATTTTTCCACCTTCGATCAGGTAGGCCTCGCTCGCCGAGAAAACGAACTTGCCCGACGTGATATCGACCTGACCGCCACCGAAATTCACCGCGTACAGCCCCCGGTTAACTGAACGGATCATCTCCTCCGGGTCGTGCTTGCCGCCGAGCATCACCGTGTTGGTCATGCGCGGCATCGGCGCATGTGCGTAGCTCTGACGCCGGCCGTTGCCGGTGGCGCGCACGCCCATGAGACGGGCATTGAGTCGGTCCTGCAGGAACTCCTTTAGAATGCCGTCCTCGATCAGCACGGTCCGGCTGGTCGGCGTCCCCTCGTCATCCACCGTGAGGCTGCCGCGCCGATCCGGCATGGTACCGTCATCGACGACCGTCACCCCCGGTGCCGCGATCCGCGTGCCGAGCAGGCCGGAGAATGCCGAGGTCTTTTTGCGGTTGAAATCGCCTTCCAGACCGTGACCGATCGCCTCGTGCAGCAGGATGCCCGGCCAGCCCGGCCCAAGCACCACCGGCATCTCGCCAGCGGGGGCGGGCACCGAACCGAGATTGACCAGCGCCTGGCGCAACGCTTCGTCTACCGCAGCGCGCCAGACCTCGGGCGACGTGATGCGACCATAGTCGAAGCGGCCACCGAGGCCGTGATTGCCGGTCTCGCGGCGTCCGTTCGATTCCACCACCACGGACACGTTCAGCCGGACCAGCGGTCGCAAATCGGCGACCCGATGGCCATCGGCGCGAATGATCTGCACCGCCTGCCACTCGCCATATAGCGACGCGCTGACCTGCTTCACACGGGAATCAGCGGCCCGCGCATAAGTGTCGATCTCGGCCAGCAGGCCGGTGCGGGCGGCAAACCCAGTGCCGGATAGCGGGTTGGACGGCGAATATAGCCGCGAATTTGTCTCCCGCGGGGCGGCCGAGGCGGTGCCGGAATTGCCGGCCGCAACGCTGGACACGGTGGCCGCAGCCCGCGTCAGCGCCGCTTCGGAAATCTCACCGGCATGGGCATAGCCGGCAGCCTCTCCAGCCACGGCGCGAAGGCCAAAACCCAGTTGGGTATCGAATCCGGCGGAACGGATGCGGCCGTCATCGAGGCTGATGCTCTCAGTCTCGCGGTATTCCAAGAATAGCTCGCCATCATCGGCGCGCGCCAGCGCCTGGGCGGTGATCCGCTCGGCCTGGGCGCGGTCCAAAGCGTGGCTCTCGAAGAACAGCGCGTCGGTGACGGCCAGCGGCGTATCGGATGCGGTCATGAATGTATCGGGCATCGTTCTTCCTAGGCCGCGAAACGCGGAACGTTAAATGTATATCTGCCGCTGGGTATGACGCACGATCAACACCGCCGTCAGCACCAGCACTGCAAGCACCTGGTGCGCCGTGGCGAGACCCACAGGCACCACATATAATAAGGTGGCGATGCCGAGCGCGTATTGCAAACCCACGAGGATCACAGCAGCGGCGACGGCACGTCGCATTCCCCGTTCAAGATGCGTGCGAAGCGCAAGCCCACTTGCCACCAGAATAAAGCCAGCCGTCAGGGTTGCCAGCAGACGGTGGTCAAACTGCACTGCCGCGACATTCTCCGTCAGATTGCGCAAAAAAGGCTGCAATGTGGCGTAGCCCTCAGGCAAAAGCCTGCCATCCATCAATGGGAACGTGTTGTACGCCAGGCCTGCCTTCAGCCCGGCCACGAACCCACCCGCCACGATTGTGATCGCCAGCATCCCAACAATCGCGGCCGAAACCGGCCGCAACCAACCCGGGGACACCGCTTGCACTCTTAAGCGGCCGATCTGCCACACGCCCAACGCGGTCCAGAGCAGGGCCACGTACAGAGTCAGTGCCAGCACCAGATGCACCACCAGCCGATAGGGCGACACGGCGGTACTGTCCGCCTCGAAGCCGGAGGCCACCATGAACCATCCCACCCCGCCCTGCAGACCGCCCAATACGAGCAGCAGAACCAGACGCTTCAGCAATCCACGCGGCAGGGCGCTGCGGGCTGCGAACCACAGCATTGGAATGAGGAATGCGAATCCCATCAGCCGGCCCCACAACCGATGCGTCCATTCCAGCCAGAATATCTGCTTGAAGCCTTCAATGCCGAACCCCTGGTTGACCAGAGTGTATTGCGGAATTTGTTGATAAAGCGTGTATAGCCGGTGCCATTCGCCCTCGCTCAGCGGCGGCAGGCTGCCCATTATCGGCGCCCATTCCATAATCGACAGGCCGGAGCCAGTAAGCCGTGTGGCGCCGCCGAGCGATACCATCACCAAGACCATGCCGCACAGCCCGAACAGCCACAGAGCCACGGCGCGATATCGCTGGCGTCCAATGTCGGACTGGAAGGCTGCGGAGGGGGCGGTGCGGTTATCGAAGGGCATAGCGCCTATATAGGCGGGGTCCGGATCGAAGCCAGAGCGCAATAGCGCTTGTTTACGATCAGCAACAACATCAGACTCAGCGGCAAGACTGAAAAATGCAGCATCGACCGGGAGCTACCGCTATGAACCGCATCGCCAGCCTTCTCGCCGCCGCCGCAATTTTTACTGCTGGCGGCGCCTTCGCCCAGCCCTCCCCCACCCCGGCGCTCGACATCATTCCAGAAAAGATCCCGTTCGAAATACCCTACGGTGCCCCCATCGTCCTCGAACGCGCCCAAGCCGTCATCGCCGCCGCGATGGCGGAAACCCACAAGCGCTACTGGAAGATGGGCATCGCCGTGATGGATTCTGGCGGCAACCTGGTGGCCTTCGCCAGGATGGACAGCGCCCAGCTTTCTTCGATCGCGATCTCCGAACACAAGGCGCGCGCCGCCGTGTTGTCGCGGCGAGAGACCAAGATGTACGAGAACAGCATCCAAAGCGGCCTGACCTACCAACTCACGCTCGACGGCATCATGGCTTCGCGTGGCGGCGTGCCGCTGATCGAGGGCGGCAGGCTGATCGGCGCCATCGGCTGCTCCGGCGGCAGCGGATCACAGGACGAAGTCTGCGCCAAGGCCGGTGCCGCCGCCCTGGCCGCAAAACCATGAAAACGTGAAAAAACGAGGGTGCACGCAGTCCACCGGTATATGACAAGCGAACCTCATGAGACATGGACTGCGTCCACTCTTACGGACCCGTTCAAACATGGCAGGGAAGATAGGCTAGCACGCTTGACACACAGGTATCTCGATATCTTATGGTGCGATGCAGCAATTGCTGCAATGCAACATGGAGATCTCAGTCATGGCCACGTTCTGGCAGGGCGTCACCCACGCAGAAACACCTTCGACCTCGTTCC
>JAYTHH010000216.1:0-4823 GCA_043732745.1 Rhodospirillales bacterium | reverse complement strand
CCCTCGGCCACGCCGTGCGCGCCGAACAGCACGCGCTCCACATCGGGGGTGTCGGGGACCATCAGGATGATGATCTCGGAATGCTCGGCAACGGCCGCGGCATCCGCTTCGACGGTGGCGGCGGCGCGGATCTCGTCTGACAGACTGCGGCGGTCGGGCACAAACAACTCGTGGCCGGCGGCCTTGAGGTGCAGCGCCATCGGGCCGCCCATGATACCCAGGCCAATGAAACCAATTTTCATTCCACGTCTCGCTTCTAAAGGAGGGATTTCAGACGCCGAAGCTGTCGCGCCAGGTGAGGCCGGCCACCGTTTCGCCGGCCGGGCGGTATTCGCAGCCGACCCAGCCCTGGTAGCCCAGCGTGGACATTTGGGCGAACACCGCCCGCCAGCCGATCTCGCCGGTGCCAGGCTCGTTGCGGGCGGGAACGTCGGCGATCTGCATATGTGAGATGACGTCGAAATGCGCCGCCATCCGCTTGGTGATGTCGCCCTCGGTCACCTGGCAATGATAGACATCGAACTGCAGGCCCAGGCGATCGCGGCCGATGGCATCCACAACGGCAGCACCCTGCGCCATCGTGTTCAGATGAAAGCCGGGCATGTCACGATGATTGATCGGCTCGATCACGATCTTCACGCCGGCGGCGTGGGCCAGATCGGCGCCGCGGGAGAGGTTGTCGGCATAGATGGCGGCCGCCGTGACGGGGTGGACGTCCTTGGGGATGCCGGCCATGGCGTGGGCCAGCTTGCAATCTAGCGCGCCGGCGTAGTCCAGCGCCTTCTTCACGCCGTCGAGGAATTCGCTCTGTCGGCCCGGCAGGCTGGCGATCCCGCGTTCGCCAGCGTTCCAGTCGCCGGGGGGCATGTTAAACAGCACCTGCGTGAGGCCGTTGTCGTCGAGACGCTTGCGGATCTCGGCGGCTGGGAAATCATACGGGAACAGAAACTCGACGCCTTTAAAGCCAGCCTTGGCGGCTGCGGCAAAGCGATCAAGGAATGGCACCTCGTTGAACATCATGGACAGGTTCGCGGCCAGGCGTGGCGACGATTGCGGCATGTTGGAGCTCCCTCGATTTGCGGCAGACGTTACAGTCCGCGCGTCGAATTGGCCAGACGGCTCGGGATCTGAGCGTTTCACGCGGGATGTGTTGTGTTAACGGTGGCATGGGTCCGGCGGACGGATTGGGAGACTGCCTTCAATGCGCGCTGAACAGATATTGATGATGCTGCTGCTGGGCGGTGTGGCGATCGGCTGCACGTTGGTGCTTTACCCGTTCTTCTCGGCCATCCTGTGGGCGGCGATCCTGACGTACACGACATGGCCGATGTACGAATGGGTGCGCACCCATCTGAAGCGGGGCCATACCGCCGCGGCCGGGGTGATGGTGTTCGTCATGACCGTGGTGGTGGTGCTGCCGCTGGCGTTGGCGGTGCCGGGTGGGGCAAGCGATGTCGACCAGCTCCGTCGGGAGATCCAGACCGCATTGCAGACGGGGCTTCCGGGGGCGCCGATCTGGCTGGGCGACGTGCCCATCGTCGGGCCGTCGATATCGGAGATGTGGAACAACTGGGCGGAGGATCTGACCACCATGGTATCGTTCTTCCGGCCCTATTTCGGCTGGGCCGGCGAGACATTGCTGTCGATCCTGCTGGGGCTGGCCAACGGCGTGCTGCTGTTCCTGCTGGCGTTGTTCGTGGCGTTCTTCTTCTACGCATCCGGCGAACGGCTGGCAGGGCACACGGTCGCCATCCTGCACCGCATCGCGGGCTCCCAGGCTGCCCGGCTTATTTCAGTTACCGGCGCCACCATCAGGGGCGTGGTCTATGGCATTCTCGGCACCGCCTTGGTGCAGGGCATCCTGACCGGCCTTGGGCTGTGGATGTCCGGCGTGCCGCGGCCGCTGCTGCTGGGGGTGATCGCAGGTGGGCTTTCGGTGCTGCCGATCGGCGCGCCCGTGATCTGGATCCCCTCGGCCTTGTGGCTGATGAGCCAGGGCCATACCGCCTGGGGCATTGTGCTGATGATTTACGGCGTGGTCGCGATCAGCGGCTCGGACTCGGTGATCCGGCCGTTCTTCATCGCGCGCGGCGCCGATCTGCCGTTCCTGCTGACGATGCTGGGCGTGCTCGGCGGTGCGCTCGCCTTCGGATTGCTGGGCGTGTTCGTGGGCCCGGTTCTGCTGGGTGTGGGCTACACGCTGGTGCGCGAATATGGGGCGGGCGGTCCGCGTTTGCTCGTCAAGACTGATTGAACAATTTGTAACGTTTGGCGCGGGCCTTGCAACGCCCTGCGGCGGCGGCAACACTCCGCGGCCGATCGGGAGTCTCGCGCCACTTATGTTCGCCTTTATCATCTCGCGCATCCTTCAGGCCATTCCGGTGCTTCTCATCGTGGGATTCATCAGCTTTGCCATGTTCGCCTTCGTGGGCGACCCCGTCACGGTCCTGCTCGGGCAGGACTACACCGAAGCGCAGCGGCTGGCGCTGGTGACCCAGCTGGGGCTGGATCAGCCGTTTTTCGTGCAGTACGGGAATTTCGTCTGGCGGGCGCTGCACGGCGATTTCGGTATCTCCTACCGGCTGGCGCGCCCTGTGGGCGGCCTGATCGCCGAGCGTCTGCCCGCCACGGTGGAACTGGCACTGACGGCAGCGGTGCTGGCGGTTGCGATCGGCGTGCCGATGGGCGTGTTCACCGGCATAAGGCGCAATTCGCTGATCTCGCGGCTGTTCATGCTGTTCTCACTGGTGGGCGTGTCGCTACCGACCTTCTTGATCGGTATCCTCCTCATTTTGTTTTTCGCTGTGCAACTCGGCTGGCTGCCCAGCTTCGGGCGCGGCGAGGTGGTGCATTTTCAGCATTGGAGCAGTGGCTTTCTCACCTCCTCCGGACGGCGCGCGCTGATCCTGCCGGCGATCACGCTTGGCCTGTTCCAGATGACGCTCATTCTCCGGCTGGTGCGGTCCGAGATGCTGGAAGTGATGCGCAGCGATTACATCAAGTTCGCCCGCGCCCGCGGCCTTTCGGAGCGTTCCATCCATTTCCGCCACGCTCTCGGCAACACGCTGGTGCCGGTGATCACCATCGTGGGCCTTCAGCTTGGTGGGCTGATCGCGTTCTCCATTGTCACCGAGACGGTGTTCCAGTGGCCGGGCATGGGCCTGCTGCTGGTGCAGTCGATCGGGGTGGCCGATATCCCCGTCATGTCAGCCTATCTGCTGCTGATCGCGCTGGTGTTTGTCACAATCAACCTGGCGGTTGACCTGCTGTATTTCGCCGTCGATCCACGGCTGCGTTCGGGGTCCAAGCGATGAGCGGCAGCATGGTGGGCCGTTGGCTCGACAGCGATTTCCTCTACAGTTTTCGCCAGTCCAAGACCGCCATGTTCTCGGCGTTGTTGGTGTTGATCGTTCTGGTTGGCGCCGTGTTTGCGCACCAGCTAGCGCCGCACAACCCGTTCGACCTCGCCAGCCTGGACCTGATGAATAGCTTCAAGCCGCCGGCCTTTGCCGCCGACGGCGATAGCTCGTTTCCGCTCGGCACCGATGACCAGGGCCGCGATATCCTGTCCGGCATCATGTACGGCACGCGCATCAGTCTGCTGGTGGCAGTGCTCGCGATCAGCTTTTCATTGGTCGTCGGCCTGTCGGTGGGCCTCATCGCGGGGTATCTTGGCGGGGCCATCGATGCCGTTCTGATGCGAGTCGTCGATGTGCAACTTACGTTTCCTGCCATCTTGATCGCACTTTTGGTGGATGGTGTGGTCCGCGCCATGGTGCCGCAGAACATGCAGGAGAGGTTGCAGCTCTATGTCATCGTGTTCGCCATCGGCATCAGCCTATGGCCGCAATTCGCCCGCACCGTGCGCGGCTCCACCATGATCGAACGCAATCGGGACTATGTGATGGCGGCGCGGATCATCGGCCTGTCCGGCCCGCGCATCGTGCTCACCCACATCCTGCCCAACGTGCTTGGACCCATCTTCGTCATTGCCACGCTCAACCTGGGCATCGCCATCATCGCCGAGGCCACGTTGAGCTTTCTCGGCGTAGGCCTGTCGCCCACGGAGCCGTCGCTCGGCTCGCTGATCCGGATCGGCAACAACTTCCTGTTCTCCGGCGAATGGTGGATCACCATCTTCCCTGGCATGACGCTGGCGCTGATGGTGCTGTCGATTAATCTGTTGGGCGACTGGCTGCGCGATGCGCTGAACCCAAGGCTACGCTGATGGGACTTCTCGACGTTGTCGGCCTCACGGTCGAATTTCCCACACGCCGCGGCACTTTGCGCGCGCTGGACGGCATTTCGTTTGAGATCGCACCGGGTGAGATTTTGGGAGTCGTCGGTGAAAGCGGCGCCGGGAAATCGCTGACCGGCGCTGCGATCATCGGATTGTTGGAACCGCCCGGCCGTATCGCCGGCGGCCAGATCCTGTTCGATGGCAAGCGAATCGATCGGCTTTCGTCCGAGCAGATGCGCCCGTTCAGGGGACGCCAGATCGGCGCAATCTTCCAGGACCCGCTCACCACGCTGAACCCGCTGATTTCGGTAGGGCGGCAGTTGACCGAAACCATGCAGACGCATCTGAAACTATCCGATCGCGATGCGCGGGCGCGGGCGGTGAAATGGCTGGAAGACGTGGGAATCCCCGGCGCTTCCGACCGGGTCATCGCCTACCCGCACGAATTCTCCGGCGGCATGCGCCAGCGCGTGGTGATCGCCCTTGCCCTGTGCGCCGAGCCGCGCCTGGTGATCGCCGACGAGCCAACCACGGCGCTGGATGTCTCGATCCAGGCGCAGATCATCACGTTGCTCAAGAACCT
>JAYTHH010000215.1:0-14770 GCA_043732745.1 Rhodospirillales bacterium | reverse complement strand
TCGACTACGCCACAAGGCCGCCCACGCCTGAGACCGCCGACCCCACCGAGGCCGAGCTGGCCTTGCTGCGCGGCCCCGTCTGCGACGAAATGCTCGCCACCTACCCCGAATTCTGCCGCCGCGTCTGGTCGCGCGGCCCTGAAACCGATCGGAACGCCGCCTGATGGACATGCCCACACCAGCGCAAGCCACAATCACCGCCGGCTCCCTCGCCGGGCTGAAGGTCATCGATCTCACCCGGGTGCTCGGTGGCCCCTACGCCACCATGATCCTGGGCGACCACGGCGCCGAGGTGATCAAAGTCGAGCCCCCCGGCGGCGACGAGACCCGCGATTGGGGCCCGCCGTTCAAGGATGGCGACGCCAGCTACTTCCTCGGCGTAAACCGCAACAAGAAGGGCCTGGCCATCGATCTCGGCCGCCCCGAGGGCCGCGCGGTGGTGATGCGCCTGCTCGAAGGCGCGGACGTCCTGGTCGAGAATTTCAAAACCGGCACCATGGAGAAATGGGGCATGGGCTACGCGGCCGATCTCGCCCCGCGCTTTCCCGGCCTGATCCACTGCCGCGTCTCCGGCTTCGGCGCCGATGGCCCGTTGGGCGGCCTGCCTGGCTACGACGCCATTCTGCAGGCCATGACCGGCCTGATGAGCATCAACGGCAGCCCCGAAACCGGCCCGCTCCGCATGGGTACCCCCGTCGTGGACCTCGCCACGGGCCTGTATTCCGTCATCGGCATCCTGATGGCGCTCAACGAACGCGCCCGCTCCGGCCTTGGTCAGTATCTCGACATGACCCTGCACGATTGCGGCATGGCGCTGCTGCACCCACAGGCGGCCAACTACTTCCTCAACGGCAAACGCCCGACGCCGCCCGGCAACGCGCACCCCAACATCTGCCCCTACGACAAATTCCCCACCGCCACCTGCGAGATCTTCATCGCTATTGGCAACGACATCCAGTTCCGCAAACTCGCCGGACTCCTCGAAATGCCCCAGCTCGCCACCGATCTGCGCTTCGTCTCCAATGGCGAGCGCATGCGCCATCGCCACCCGCTCACAGCGCTGCTGGCAGAAGCTTTCCTGCAACACGACGGCCACGCGCTGACCACCAAGATGCTGCGCTACGGCCTGCCCGCCGGCCCGGTGCTGGGCGTGGACGAGGCCATGACGGCCCCACACACCGCCCATCGCCACATGGTAGCCGAGATCGGCGACTATCGCGCGCTCAACACCCCCATCAAACTCTCCCGCACCCCAGGCGGCGCCCGCACCGCCCCGCCGCACTTCGCCGAGCACACCGACAGCGTCCTGCACGCCCACGGTTTTACAAGCGAAGAGATCGAGGAATTGCAAAGTTCAGGCGTCATCCGAACCACAAGAAGGTCCCCGTAGGATGGACGAAGTCCACCATCCTACCGGCCTCACACGCCTCGAATCCGACAGCATGGGTGAGATCGAGGTACCCGCCGATCGCCTGTGGGGCGCCCAGACCCA
Source organism: Rhodospirillales bacterium (assembly GCA_043732745.1). Taxonomy (GTDB): domain Bacteria; phylum Pseudomonadota; class Alphaproteobacteria; order Acetobacterales; family Acetobacteraceae; genus CAIQQQ01. The sequence goes on along the minus strand of JAYTHH010000215.1, from coordinate 13,278 downwards.
GCGTTCGCTGCACTATTTCAGCATCGGCCGCGAGCTGATGCCGCGCGAAATGATCGGCGCCTACGCCATCCTGAAAAAGGCCGCCGCCACAGCCAATCTCGGCCTCGGCAAGCTCGACGCCACCAGCCACCGCCTCATCTCTGCTGCCTGCGACGAAATTCTCGCAGGCACGCACGACAGCGAATTCCCGCTGCACGTCTGGATGACCGGCAGCGGCACCCAGTTCAACATGAACGTCAACGAAGTCATCGCCAATCGCGTGAGCCAGATGGAAGGCCAGGCGCTCGGCAGCAAAAAGCCGGTACACCCGAACGACCACGTCAACATGTCGCAGTCGTCCAACGACAATTTCCCCACCGCCATGAACATGGCGGCTGCCATCGGCCTCACAGCACGCCTGCTGCCGGCACTGTCCGACCTGCAGCGCGCCATCGCAGCCAAGGCCGCCGACTGGGCCGGCATCATCAAGATCGGCCGCACCCATCTGCAGGACGCAACGCCCCTCACGCTCGGCCAGGAATTTTCCGGCTATGCCGCGATGCTGCATGACAATGTGGTCCGCCTGCGGGACGGGCAGGGCGACCTGTATCACCTGGCCCTCGGCGGCACCGCCGTCGGCACCGGCCTGAACGCGCCACCGGGCTTCGCCGATGCCGCCTGCGCCGAGATCGCTGTCCTGACCGGGCTCCCCTTCGTGTCCGCCGCCAACAAGTTCGCGGTACAGGGCGCGCATGACGCCCTGGTCCAGCTCTCCGGCACGCTGCGCACCTTGGCCGTGTCGCTGTATAAAATCTCCAACGACATCCGCCTGCTCGCCAGCGGCCCGCGCTCCGGCCTCGCCGAGCTGAAACTCCCCGAGAACGAGCCCGGCTCGTCCATCATGCCCGGCAAGGTGAACCCCACCCAGGCCGAGGCCCTGTGCATGATCGCCGCCCAGGTGATGGCCAACGACGTTGCCGTGGGCCTCGGCGGCGCCGGTGGGTTCCTGGAGATGAACGTCTACAAGCCGCTGATCATCCACAACGTCATGCAGTCGATCAGCCTGTTGGCCGACGGGATGACCAATTTCCGCCGTTTCCTGGTGGAAGGCATGGAACCCGACCGCCGCCGAATCGCCGAGCATCTCAGTCGCTCGCTGATGCTTGTGACTGCACTCGCGCCCGCCATCGGCTACGACCGGGCCTCCGAAATGGCGCATTATGCGATGCATCACGACCTGACCTTGCGCGACGCGGCCCTTCAACTGGGCGTGGTGAGCGAGGACGAATTCGACCGCCTTGTCGATCCTTCCAAGATGATCTGATTTACGGCTTGGAATCAGCCCGCTTCGGTTGCCTTGCGCAGCCTGCGGTAGCTGCGGACGCTGAACGGCAGGATGCCGACGTACAAAAGCCCGGCAGCGGCGAACGCGGCCCACGGGTCGGCCACCAGAAGGGCGGCATAAAGCCCGGTGCCGAGCAGCAGCGGCAGCACGTAATGCGACGGCACCTTGAAGTTCTTGAAGCTCCACACCGGCAGCGTGGACACCAGCAGCGACGCGGTGCCGATCAGCGAGATGGCCGATATCGCCGGATGCCGCGCGAACGCCTCAAGCCACGGCCAGTCCATGGCGCGGCCCTCCAGCCCGAGGAACAACGGAACCAGCACGATCCCCGCACCGGCCGGGGCCGGCACGCCGGTGAAGAAATTATACTGGTAGGCCGGATGCGGCCCGGCATCGATGGAGGCGTTGAACCGCGCCAGGCGCAGCGCCATGCAGACCGAGAACATCAGGCACGGCATGAAGCCGTATCCACGCGCGCTCTGCAACGTCCACAGATACAGCACGAATGGCGGCGCCACGCCGAAACAGAGAAAGTCCGCCAAGCTGTCGAACTCGGCGCCGAAGCGGGACGTGGCCTTCAGCATGCGTGCGATGCGCCCGTCCAGCCCGTCGATGCAGCCGGCGACGGCAATGGCCACCGCTGCGGCGCCGAAGCGACCTTCGAGGGCGAAGCGCATCGCGGTCAGGCCGGAGCAAAGCCCCAGCATCGTGAGGATGTTAGGGATCATCCGGTTGAAGGACGGGCCCTTGAAACGCGGCCGCTGGCGGGTTCGCAGGCGCCGGCTGAGACGCTGCATCGGGTTGGAAACGATACGCGGCCCGTTCATAGCTCGGCGATCACCGTCTCGCCGCCGATCATGGTCTGGCCCACCGAGACGATTGGCGTCACACCGGGCGGCAGATACACGTCGGTGCGGCTGCCGAAGCGGATGATGCCAAAGCGGGCGCCGGCCACCACGGTGTCGCCCTCATGCGCGTCGCACAGGATGCGCCTGGCGATCAGCCCTGCGATTTGTACCACTGCGAGATCGCGGCCGTCAGCGAGCTTCAGCGCGATGGAGTTGCGCTCGTTGTCGTCGCTGGCCTTGTCGAGACTGGCATTGAGGAACTTGCCATGGCGATAGGCGATGCGCGTCACGGTGCCGGAAGTCGGCATCCGGTTCACATGCACATCGAGCACCGACAGGAAGATCGCCACGCGATGTCGCGGCTCAAGACCAAGGCCGAGCTCGGCCGGCGGCACTGCCGATATCACGGAGGTCACGTGCCCATCCGCAGGGGCCAGCACCGCGTTCGGCCGCAATGGCGCCACGCGCTCTGGATCGCGGAAGAAATACAGGCAGAACAGAGTGAAGACCACGCCCAGGGCCGAAACCCAGCCGGCCACGAACAGCCCGGCGGCGGCGGCGACAAGGCCGCCTCCGATGAACGGATATCCGGCGCGGTGCGGCTTGGCCAGGACGATACGAAGCGATTGGGTCAGCGACATGATTTTCCGGGGGAAGGGCCAACACGGCGCACCCGATATATGGATCGTTCACACTTTACCGGCAAGTTATCTCACATCAGTGGGAATAGGATGCGTGCGCATGGTGTCGATCACCAGCCTGGGGCCATTCAAGGTAGACGGAAGCGGTCTGATCAGCCCGGCCTCGCCGGCACTGTTGCCGCGGTTCTGCGTCAACTGGCGCCGCCGCCTTGTGCAGGCCCGGCTGCAGCAGTCGGACCCCGCGGATACCAGCACCGGCACGCTGGAACTCATCACCCGCGTCGGCCGCGTTCCGAGCACGGGCAAAAGAACGATGGCAATGGAGGAGCGGGCGCGGGCGCTCACCTTGCTGCGCCATCTTCCCCGCCTGCTGCCGCAAGGTTGGGCCATGCGGGTCGCCGCGGATCACTCCGTGGTGGTGGAGGCGCAGGCCAGCCTGGTGCTACCGATCAGCGCCATCAGCCTTGTGACCCAACTGTCGCTTTTCCTATTGTCGTTGAACCCTTATCTGGACGCCTTCGATGATGGCGGCATCGGCGGCGCGCTCGCCGGCATCGCGAAGACCTGACCGGGAAAGATCAGGTTCGGATCACGGATCTGATCGCGGTTTGCCTCGAAGATCTCGGTGTAGCGAATGCCCTGGCCATAGGCGCGGCGCGCCAGACGCCACAGGTTCTGCTGCGGCTGCACCACCACGCGATCCTGCGGCACCTCCTGCGCCGTCAGTTGGGCACGTTCGAATGGCAGCTCGACCCGTGCGGCCACGCCGCCCACAGCACCGATCTGATCCATGCGCAGCCGGTGCAGACCATGCGTCACGGCATCGCGAGGTGACAGTTTCCAATGTCCGCTCGCGTCCGCGATCGCATCGCCGATGGCCGTGTTGTCCACATAGACCCGCGTCACGCTGCCTGCCGGCGCCGTGCCGGCGAAGCGTATGGCGCCCTTTTGATCGTAATCCAACAGTTCCAGGCCCAGTTTGGAGCCGGTTCCGGCCGACGGACCCTGTAGCACGCGCAGCGGCGCATTGTCCGGCCCGGCCTGTACCACAATGCCCAGCTTTGGACCCATGCCTTGTGCATTGGGGGACTCGCTGGTCGTCGTCGTGGTTGCAATCGGTGGCCTGCTGCCCCCGGCGACGGAGGTCGATGGGGCAGGGCGGTCCGGCACGATGACCAGAACCGATGCGGCGGCTTCCGCCTTGGCACCCTGATCGGTATTGGCCGACAATTCCAGCATCTGACCGCCGGACTGCAGCGGTTTGGCAGGCAGCAGCACGAACTGGCCGGTTTGGTCGGCCTGCACCCGGCCGATCTCGGTCCCGTTGCTGGTGACCGCCACGGTGGCACCAGGCTCGGCACGCCCGGCGACCACGGCTTCACCGGCGGGACTCACGCGGACAATATCGAAACTCGGTGCCATCGGAGGCGCTGGGGCGGCCTTTGCCGGGGCAAGTGCTGACGCAACCGGCGTTTGCAGACTGGCGCCGGCTGGTTGCACAGCTAGCGCCGCCGGACTGGTAACATTCACAACGACGTTCTGAACCGATACCTCGTTGCCGCTGCGGCTCAGCCAGATCGAGGCGGCCAGCACGCAAAGGCCTGCCACCGCAAGCCCAAGCGAGCGAATTAACGAGGTTCGACGCTGGGTCGGCAGGGATTCGGACATATCTCGACGCTAGAACCAGTTCCTTGCGCTCGCAATCGCCATGGTTCAGCGCACGCCCCACGATCGCAAGTTTTCGTGACGCTGCATGCGTCCCCGCATCGTTCCAGGAAAGGAAGCGCAGTTTTGCCACTGGACGACTGGACTTTTTGCGGGCCGGCATCTTATTCCTCCCATCTCCCACAAAGGATCGAGCGGCGATGGCGATGCGACCGAAGAAGACCGGAATCTTGCTGCCCATGCGTGTGTGGGACGGCGCCACCCGTCTATTCCACTGGTCGATCGTGCTGTTGGTGATCGTCAGCTACGTCAGCATCTCTCTCGCCAACGGCCCGCGCGCCAATCTGTGGATGCGCATCCATTTCGCCAGCGGCGAGACGATGCTTGCCCTGCTGCTGTTCCGGCTGATCTGGGGCGTGATCGGCAGTGACACGTCGCGCTTCGCCCGCTTCCTGCTCAGTCCGGTCGCGGCTCTTCGCCATGTTGGCAACATCCGCAAACGCGAGCCGGACACTGAGGTTGGCCACAACGCCGCCGGCAGCTGGATGGTGCTGGCATTGCTGCTGGTTCTTCTGGCCCAGGTCGTCACCGGCCTGTTCGCCAACGACGACGGAGTCAACGAAGGCCCACTGGCGCAGTTCGCGGCGAAATCAACCAGCGATCTGTTGTCCGGCTGGCACGGCATCATCTTCAACGTGCTTGCTGCGCTGATCGGGCTGCATGTGGTGGCGGTGATCGCCTACGCGGTGCTGAAGGGGCAGAACCTGGTACGCCCGATGATCACGGGTAAGAAGAAACTGCCGGCGGCCACACGGGCTCCCCGCATGGTCAGCCCGCTGCTGGCTTTTGCCGTGCTGCTGGTTTCCGCTGGCATGGCGGTGTTCGTCGGCAGGCTTTGAACGAAAGCGGTTGGTTTCACCCGCCTCACTGGGGTGGGTGAAACCAACCGCTGATCTAGCAGCCTGTCGGGTTCAGGCGATTAACGAAATATTAAACCAAATCGCACGAGAATATCGTAATGTTATATCAATTATAACTCGCCATATTGGCTAAAATTTTAAGGGGGGACATAAAATTAGGCCAATCCGACAGGCTGCTAGAGCATCATCCGACCAATCGGAATCATCCGATCAGATAAAGATGCCCGACAAAACATAGGGCTAGAGATTTTCTCCGATTCCTATCGATCGGAAAAAGCTCTAGGAAGCAGCTGTCGGATCGATCCAGCCGATATTGCCGTCGCTGCGGCGATACACCACGTTCAGCTCGCCGGTGGCGGAGTTGCGGAACATCATCACCGGCTGATCTGCCAGATCCATCCGCATCACGGCGTCACTCACCGTGAGGCTGGAGATTTCGGCCGGCGTCTCGGCGATGACGGTGGCGTAGGTGGCGGCGGCTATAACCACGCCGTTTGCCGGTGCTGCCTCCTCCTCCTCCTGGCGCAGGATGTATTGCCGCGCCGCCTGCGGGCGCTCCTTGCCGGCGATGTCGCGCGCATGCTCGTTCACCCGACGCCGATATCGACGTAGGCGCTTGGCGATATGCTCGGCCGCGTCGTCGAACGCGGAATTGGCGTCTGCCGCCTCGCCCTCGCCGCGCAGCATCAGCCCGCGGGCGGCATGCACATTGATGTCGCATGTGAAGAAACTGCGCGCCCTGCTGAACGTGACATGCGCTTCAAGGGCGGTGTCGAAATACTTGCCCGCGATCGCGTCCAGTTGCGTTGCCACCCGTGTGCGCAACGCGTCAGACATTTCAACCTGTTTGCCAGAGACCGTAATTTGCATGCGCGTCGACCCCATGCCGTAGTTCGGGACCGCCTGCCGCCTGGCATTGCCCCTTGGACGGCGGGGGCATTGGTGTCAGACCGGCTCGGCCTTCTCCCGTTTGCGCTGCACCGAACTTGGTATGCGCAGCGCATCCCGGTATTTGGCCACGGTCCTGCGCGCGATGTCCACGCCTTCTCGTCTCAGAGACGCCACGATGGCGTCATCCGACAAAATGCCATCGACGGTTTCACGCGCTACCATGGCCCGAATCCGGTGCCGAACCGCCTCTGCAGAGTGGGTTTCGCCGCCATGCGTGCCCGCGATCGCGGTTGTGAAAAAGTATTTAAGTTCATAGATGCCGCGCGGCGTCGCGATGTATTTGCCCGCCGTTACCCGGCTGACAGTGCTTTCGTGCATTTCCACCGCGTCGGCGATGTCGCGCAGGATCAGCGGGCGCAGATGCCCCACGCCAAAGCGAAAAAAGCCGTCCTGCTGGCGGATAATCTCGGCTGACACCTTTAAAATCGTCTGCGCGCGCTGCTGCAGCGACTTCACCAGCCAGTTTGCGGTCTGCAGTTTTTCGGCCAAAAAGCTGCGTTCTTCCCGCGTGCACCGTGGCAGCACGCGGGCGGTGAAGGTCTGGTTCACCAGCACGCGCGGCATCGTCTCCGGGTTCAGCTCCAGCATCCAGACGCCATCAGGCGCCGCCCGCATCAACACATCGGGAATCACCGGCACCAACGGCATGCTGTCCCAGGCCGCACCCGGCTTCGGGTCCAGCCTGCGGATTTCGGCGATCATTTCCACCAGATCGGCCGAATCGACCTCGCATATCAGCATCAGCCGGCGCAGGTCCCGCTTGGCCAACAGATCGAGATTGTCGAGCAACCTGGCCATCGCCGGATCGAAGCGGTTCTTCTCCATCAGTTGCACAGCCAGGCATTCCCGCAGATCCCTGGCGAACATGCCCACCGGGTCGAACCGCATCATCCGTGCCCGCACCGCCTCAATCACGGCAAGATCGCAGCCCATCGCGGTGGCAAGCGCCTCGGGCGGGGCCGACAGGCGGCCGGACGGCTCCAGCAGGGCGATCAGATGCGCGCCGATCAGTCGGTCGGTGCGCGCGGCGAAGGACAGCCGCAGTTGCTCGCCGAGATGTTCGCGCAGGGTTTTGCCCATTTCGGCGAAATCGTCGATCGAGCGGTCATCCGTCTCGAAGCTGGAACTGCCGCCGCGCCCGCTGCCGGCTCCATCGCCGGCGCTGCCGGGATCGTAAGTCTCGGCATATTCGGCCTGGTCGAGCGGGGCGGATGCCTCGGTGCCCATGGTCGCACCCGTCATGGCATTGGCGACATCGGTGGTCTCGGACGCCGCCACCGGGATCTGATCGATGGCCGGCCGCTCCAGCGGTGCCGTGCTCACGCCGTCATCGCGCTCCAGCAGCGGGTTGCGCTCCAACTCCTCGTCGATGAACGACGAAACTTCCAGATTGGTGAACTGCAGCAGCTTGATGGCCTGGCGCAACTGGGGGGTCATCACCAGCGATTGCGACTGGCGAAGAACCAGGCGGGGGCCTATCGCCATGCAAGGGTCTCCAGATCCGGCGAAAAAGTTCGCCGCGCTGAGTGCAGCGCAGCAATGTCGGATTGTCCAGAGCTGTCACGGTTTTCAAGCAAGAAGCGTGCACAAAAATGGTCCGGCTCTTGCCGAGCCTCGATCAGGACCTTACAGCGAAAACCTTTCGCCAAGGTAAACGCGCCGTACGCCTTCATGGGCCACCACCTCGTGCGGGCGGCCCTCCATCAGCACCTGGCCGTCATGCATGATGTAGGCGCGGTCGATAATCTCCAGCGTCTCGCGGACGTTATGATCGGTGATCAGCACGCCGATGCCGCGATGCTTGAGATGCGAGACCAGATCACGAATTTCGCCCACCGCGATCGGATCGATGCCGGCCAGCGGCTCATCCAGCAGTATGTAGCACGGATGCGTGGCCAGCGCGCGGGCGATCTCCACGCGGCGCCGCTCTCCGCCGGACAGCGCCAAGGCGGGCGTGCGGCGAAGATGGCCGATGCCGAACTCGCCCAGAAGCTCGTCCAGCATTCGCTCGCGCTCGGTGCGATCAGGCTCCACCACTTCAAGCGCCGCCATGATGTTCTGCTCGACGTTCAGCCCGCGGAATACGCTGGCCTCCTGCGGCAGATAGCCGATCCCCAGCCGCGCCCGGCGGTACATCGGCAGCGTGGTGATGTCGTGGCCATCGAGGCTGATCGAGCCGGTATCCGGCCGCACCAAGCCCACGATCATATAGAATGTGGTGGTCTTGCCGGCGCCGTTCGGCCCCAATACGCCCACCGCCTCGCCGCGGCGCACCTGGATGGACACGTTTCGCACCACCGGCCGCTTCTTATAGGTTTTGCCCACGCCGCTGGCCACAAGACCCATGCCCGACCCTGCCAAAACCGGCGTCATCGGTCCGTTCGGCTGCGCGACGCCGCGAAGAAGGGGAATTTCGTTCATGGCTTTATCGGTTTCCCGGTTTTGCCCTGCACGTCCTTGGTGTCGTTGGGCACGATCAGCCCCTGCACCCGGCCGCCAGCGCTGGCGGCGATCCGCGCGATGCCGGTCTTCATGTTGATGTCGGCGGCCGCGCCGTTCACCTGGCTGCCCAGATGCGTCACGCGCACATGGTCCACCACCCGAGCGATCTCGGTGGCCGGAATATAGCTGCCCCGATCGCCACGCACGATATCCACCGGTGAGCGCACCTCCACATTGCCGAACGCGTCGATCCGCTTGAGCTTGCCGGAATCGAGCGCCGGATCGCCCGGCTTGCCGGCAGAGGCGGGCTTGGGGTCATCGTCGGTGGTGGTGTAGGCCACCAGAATGTCCGCTGCCAGACGCCGCTGATCGGTCGTAACCACCACGGCGTTGCCGCGGCCCACCGCCATGTGCAGGGCAGACCAGTATTCCAACGTGTCCCGCGCCGTCATGATCTGCTGCGGCGTGGTGAGCTTCAGCGCCTTGCCGGTCATGATCAGCACCGCCTGGTCGATGTCATAGATCGCGTCATCGCCGACCGCCTCGTCGGTCTCGGTGAGAATGCGCACATGGCCATGCGCCTCCAGCCGATACACTTCCTTGCCGCCGTTCTCCGGGTTGGTCGGGTCCTCGGAGCCCTTTGAAGCCGGAGCCGACGTAACACCTGCACCCGCGGCCGGCGTGGCTCCTGCCGGATCCGCCTTTTTGCGGTAGCGCGCCACCAGCCGGTCGGCCAGCACCGTCACATTGCCGCGTGTCGCCCGGGCGTCGCCGGACGCGATGGCCACCTGCTCCTGGTCGCGTATCTCAAGCCCGCCGAGCGAGGTGATCTCCACCGGGCCGCCACCGGACAGATCGATCGGCTGGGCCCCGGCGATCGTGGGCCAACAGGCAATGGCGGCCAGAACGACGAAATGCCTCATCGCCGCGTGCTCCCGTTCAGCACCAGTCGGCTCGGACCGTGGAACTGAATGATGTCGCCGCCCTCGAACATGCTGAATCCCTGTGCATCCAATGTCCCGAATGGGCCTTCCGCGTGCACCTTCGCGGCCGAGGCCGCCGCGTCCGCCTTCACGTCCAGCGTAGCGGCATCGGTCTGCAGCGTGATGCCGTCATCGCGATACAGTGTCACGTTCCCCGATAGGTCGAGCAGGCCCTGCTGCTGCATATAAACGCCCTCGTGGGACTTGCCATGCAGCCACACATCGTGGCCCAGCGTCACGTCGCCGATCGGTGCCTGCAGGTTGATGCGGTCTGGAGTCACCTGACGGGCGGTGTCGGCGGTGATCGTGTAGGGGCGGCCCCCCTCGTCCACGCCATTGTAGCGCACCTGGGTCAGCTGTCCGTTCTCCGGCTCCACCATGCCGCGCCCGAACACTATGCGCGCGGTGGTGGCATCCTTGTTCAGCCCTGGCCACAGCGCCACGCTGGTCAGCAGCGCCAGTGCCGCCACAGGCAGCACGCGCTTGGCGATCAGCACGAGCCACCGCCTGCTGGCGATGCCCCTGGCACTGGGGGCAGGGCGCGGACGCGGCGGCTCCAGGCTCCGTTCGCTGGGTCGCGCGACTTTGAGGGGCTTGATGGTCATCTCGCCGCTCACACCACACCGGCACGCAGCAGATCGTGAATGTGCAGGATTCCGATCGGCGCGCCTGCATCAGCCACTACAAAGAGCGCTGTCACCGGCCGCTGCGGATCGTTCATCAGCAGCAACGCCTCGGCGGCCAGCGCGTCGGCACCGATGGTCACAGGACTTCGTGTCATGATGGCGGAGGCTGGCTGCTCCAGCAGCGCGGGCCCCATGGCGCGACGCAGATCGCCGTCGGTGATAACGCCGGCCAGCACGCCCTGGGCATCGACCACGCCGAGGCAGCCGAAACGCTTTTCGGTCATCAGCAGCAGCGCTTGGTGCATCGCCAGCCCGAGCGGGGCCAACGGCAGGCTGTCCGGGCCATGCATAAGATCGCGTACCCGGCGGAGCTGGGCGCCCAGCTTGCCGCCAGGATGGAATACGCGGAAATCGGTGGCATCGAAGCCGCGCCGCGTCAGCAGTGCCACCGCCAGCGCGTCGCCCAGCGCCAGTTGCATGGTGGTGCTGGTGGTCGGCGCCAGCCCCATCGGGCAGGCTTCTGGCGCAGGCGGCAGCACCAACGCCACGTCCGCGGCGCGGGCCAGCGTGCTGCCGGGCCTGCCGGTGATCACCACCAGGGGAATGCCGAATCGCCGCGTGTGCGCCACCAGATCGGCCAACTCGGCGGTCTCGCCGGAATTGGACAGCGCGAGCACCGCGTCGCCGGCCACGATCATGCCGAGATCGCCATGCGACGCCTCGGCTGGATGCACGAACATCGCGGGCGTTCCAGTGGACGCCAAGGTTGCAGCGATCTTGCGGGCGACATGGCCGGATTTGCCCATGCCGGACACCACCACGCGACACGCGCCGGCGCTGCGGCCATCCAGCAGGCTCACCGCCTGGGCGAATTTGCCGTCCAGCGCCGCAGCCAACGCGGCCAGCCCAGCCGCTTCGGTGGCCAGCACCATGCGCGCCACGTCCAGATCGGCGTCATCCTGCGTCTGGACCGGGGGCTCGGCGCGTGCGGCTGTCACGTGGGCGTTCATCGCGGGAAATCTGCTCCAGGCTGCAGGCACACTTAAGAAAAAGGTTTTTAGCGCCGAACGTGGAGGCGACGCACCCTAATCTCTGGTAACGAACCGCTACCGGGCGGCAGCCGATCCGTCATCGCAATTAAACGTGTGTGCTGACCGGCGTTGGCGCCAGTAGATTAGTGCGCGAAAATATCCGGCGCATCATAGCCGAGCAGGTCGAGTCGGCAGCGCGTCGGCAGGAAGGCAAAGCAGGATTCCGCCAGCTCCAACCGTCCCTCGCGCACCAGAAGCGCCTCCATCCGGGCCCAAAGCGCGTGCAGGTGCAGCACGTCCGACGCCGCATAGGCCATCTGCTCGGCGGACAGCTCGACCGCACCCCAGTCGGAGGTCTGCTGCTGCTTGGAGATCTCCACGCCCAACAGCTCACGGCACAGATCCTTGAGGCCATGACGATCGGTGAACGTGCGGATCAGCTTGGCTGCGATCTTGGTGCACTTAACCGGTGCTACCGTGATGCCGAGCGCATGCTGCATCAGCGCCACGTCGAAGCGGGCGAAATGCATCAGCTTGACCACGGACGTATCGGCCATCAGTCGCGCCAGGTTGGGCGCATCGTAGCCGTGGCCGCCCAAGGCGGTGGGGATCAGTTGCACCAGATGCACATGGCCGTCGCCGGCGGAGATCTGCACCAGGCACAGCCGGTCGCGATGGGGATTGAGCCCCATGGCTTCGGTATCGACCGCGATGGTGCGCCCGAGATCGAGGCTCGAAGGCAGGTCGTTGCGATGCAGATGAATGGTTGCGTTTGCCATAAACTGGATGATGTCCGCCATAGGAGGTCCGATATGTCAGGAAGCATCCGGAACAGAAAACGCGGCATCAGACGGTTATGTCTGGCCGCGCCATCGTATCTCGAGCAATTGGTGCCCAGAAGAGGACTCGAACCTCCACGATATTACTACCACAGGTACCTGAAACCTGCGCGTCTACCAATTCCGCCATCTGGGCATCCAGCACAATCCGAAACTCGGGATCGTACGGTGGAGCGGCGGGATAGCCCTCACGCCCCACGGCGTCAACAGGCAATCTTCGGATCGCTTTTGCAAACCCACCAAACCTTGAGGTTGCCGCCGCCAGCGCCTATCTCCCATGTCAAATCCGTGGTGCTGCTCCCCCGTCACGGAGATGCGGCGCGACCCAGCCTGCTTGTGGAGCGACCTTATGGAACATCCCGCCTACCCTTCCTCTTCTCAGGGGCGTAAGGTCGCCACCGTGTTCGGCGGGTCCGGCTTCCTGGGCCGCTACGTCGTCAAGCGGTTGGCCGCCGCCGGCTATGTTGTGCGCGTGGCAGTGCGCGACACTGAGGGCGCGATGTTCTTGCGGCCGATGGGTGGCGTCGGCCAGATCGTGCCGCTGCAGGCCACCGTCACCAGCGATGCGGGCGTGGCGCGCGCGGTCGAAGGGGCGTCGGTGGTGATCAACCTCGTGGGGATCCTGGCCGAGCGCCATCGGGGTGATTTTACCCGACTGCAGGAGGAAGGCGCCGGTCGTGTGGCACGGGCGTCCGCCGCCGCCGGCGTGGCGCATCTGGTGCAACTCTCCGCGATCGGCGCCGATGCCGCAAGCGCAAGCCTGTATGCGTCGTCGAAGGCAAAGGGCGAGGTGGCGGTTCTGGCGGCCTTTCCATCCGCCACTATCCTACGGCCGTCGCTGGTGTTCGGGGCCGAGGACGGGTTTTTCAATCGCTTCGCCGCGATCGCCTTGATCTCGCCAATCATGCCGGTGATCTCGGGCGGCACACGCTTCCAGCCTGTGTATGTCGGCGACGTCGCCGATGCCGTCATGGCCGCCATCGACACGCCCGCGGCTTCTGGCCAGAC